>JAFNZX010000182.1 GCA_017382615.1 Clostridia bacterium
CCCGCAGTATAACGTCATTGTAGAATATAAGACCAGCGGCAACCACGCCGCAACCCTGCAGGCAGCGGGCAAGAATGCCGAGTGTGATATCTCGCACGACCTGGAATACGCATACGCAGAGCAGCTTGCCTCGCAGGGCGTGCTGGCTGACCTGATCGACCTTGTTGATTGGAGTGTTTACGCAGAGGACACCAAGCAAAGCAAATTCTATGCACCTGAGATCCGTAACGGCGGCTGCATTATTGTCAACACCCAGCGCCTTGCAGAGCTGGGCTTGGACAAGCCCACCTCTTACGCGGATCTGCTTGATCCTCAGTACAAGGGGCAGATTTCCATGCCCAATCCCGCGTCCTCCGGTACGGGCTATATGTTCTTGCTTTCCTTAGTCAATGCATGGGGAGAGCAGGAGGCTCTTGACTACTTTGACAAGCTTTCCGAAAACGTGCTGTCCTTTACCTCCTCCGGATCCGGTCCCGTTAACTCGTTGGTGCTTGGTGAGGTTGCCATCGGTCTTGGCATGACGCCCAATGCCGCTACCAAGATCGGCGAGGGTCACCCTTTGGAGATTTTGTTCTTTGAGGAGGGATCGCCCTACTCATTGTACGGTCAGGCTATCATTGAGGGCAAGCAGGAAAGACAAGCCGTTAAGGAAGTATTTGCCTTCCTGACCACCACGCTCAACGAGGAGCTTTGTGCATACTATTACCCCGAAAAAATCTTCAAGGACAAGGATTACGTGCTTGAAAACTTCCCCACGGGCATCAAGTATGCCAACATGCAGGTAGAAAACGCCTCTGCATACAAAGAAGAATTACTTTCGAAATGGACACATTGACATGAGCAATTGCAAGCTTTCTATTCAAAGCATTACCAAACAGTATAAAAACAGCAAATCCGTTGCGCTGGATGCCGTCAGCGTGGACGTGCAGGCAGGGGAGTTTTTAGCCGTTCTCGGTCCCTCCGGCTGCGGCAAGACCACGCTGCTGCGCATTATCGCGGGACTTTTGCCCCCCGATAGCGGCAAGCTGCTGCTTGACGGCAAGGATATTACCACCGCTCCCGCATCAAAGCGTTCTATGGGCATCGTGTTCCAGAACTACGCACTGTTTGAGAACATGACCGTGCTGGAAAACGTGGCGTACGCTGCCAAGCTCAAGGCGCGACGGGACAAGAGCGCGACCAAGGCAGAGGTTGAGCAAAGAGCTATGGAGCTGCTTGCAGACCTGGGCATTGCGGAATATGCAAAAAAGTATCCGTCCTCGCTCTCGGGCGGGCAGATGCAGCGCGTTGCCATTGCGCGCACGCTGATATTAAAGCCCGACATCATGCTCTTTGACGAGCCTGCGTCCGCTCTGGACGTGGCAACCAGATTGCAGCTGCGCACCGTCATCAAGGATATTCAAGAAAAATTCGGTACGACAATGATCTACATCACCCACGACCAGGAGGAGGCGTTTGCCATGGCAGACCGCATCATGGTCATGGAAAACGCGCGTATCTCTCAGATCGGCACACCTTCCGAGATCGTGGGCGCGCCCGCAAACGAGTACGTCAAGAGCTTTGTGGTGGACAATCTGCAAACCAAGATCGCCTCACTTTCCAAGGCATTGGGGGCTGACACATGACAGCCGCAATCAAAAAACGCCCGCAGAGCGGGGCATGGGTAGCCAAATGGACGGTTGCTGCGGTGCTGCTTTGCGTGGTGATCCTTCCTATTATATCCATGCTGACCAAGATCACGCCCGCGGATATTGCCGACGTGGTCAAGGGACCCAATTTCGGCAGTGCGCTTTGGAACTCGCTCTGCTATACCGCAATTGCTACGCTGATCGTGGTGGTGCTCGCATATCTGATGGCGTTGTGCACCACGCGCGTGGCGATCAAGGGGAAAAAGCTTTGGAACGTCATTCTCATTCTGCCCATGCTCATTCCGTCCATCTCGCACGGTATGGCACTTCTGATTTTGTTTGGTCAGAACGGCATCGTCAAAAATCTGTTTGGTAACACCATTCCTATCTACGGTGGCACGGGCATTGTACTTGGCTCTGTGATGTACGCGCTTCCCGTGGCGTACATCATGCTTGCCGACGTGCTGCGCTATGAGGATATGTCGGTTTACGAGGCAGCCGAGGTGCTGGGAATCGGCAAGCTCAGAACCTTTTTGAAGGTTTCGCTGCCGTATCTGCGCAAGCCGCTGATTGCTGCCGCTTTCTCCACCTTTGCTATGGTGGTCACCGATTACGGTGTGCCGCTGATGCTGTCGGGAGCGGGGAATTATACCATTTCCACGTTGATGTACCAGGCTGCAATTGACCAGCAAAAGTTCGGGCGCGGCGCGGTGTACGGCGTGATACTGCTGCTGCCTGCCATTGTGGCATTCCTCGCGGATCTGCTTGGCAAGGAGCGCGGCACGGGTTCTTACGTCAAAAAAGCGCACGAGGGCAGCAACAAGCCGCTCTTCAAGGTGCTGGCGTACGCATTCTGCACGCTTATGGCAATTTTTGCGCTGCTGCCGATCGCAGTATTTATCTTCCTTGCAATCGTCAAGCGGTATCCCATTGATCTCTCGCTCACGGCGGATCACTTTGCCTACATTTTCCGCGGGCAGGGAGCGAAGTATCTGACCAATTCCTTGGTCATTGCGCTGGTGACTGCAAGCGTGGGCGCGGCTCTTGGCTTTATTACCGCCTATATGACCGCACGCATGCGCTCGCCGCTCTCGCGTGGCTTGCACCTGCTGGCAATTACCTCTATGGCGATCCCCGGTATGGTGCTGGGTATCTCCTACGTTATGACCTTTGCATCCACCCCCATTTTCGGCACGCTGATCATTTTGGTCATGGTCAACACCGCGCACTTTATCTCGTCGCCTTACCTTATGATGTACAACAGCTTTGGCAAGATGAACGAGAACCTGGAGGCGGTGGGGCAGACCTTGGGGCTTGGGCGCGTGCGCATGCTGTGGCGCGTATTTTTGCCGCAAAGCTTTGGCACTTTGGCAGAAATGTTCTCGTATCTGTTCGTCAACAGTATGATGACCATTTCCGCTGTGTCCTTCCTTGCAAACAGCACCAATAAGCCTATCTCGCTGATGATCAGCCAGTTTAACGAGCACAACAACGAGTACGTGGCGGTGGTGTCCATTCTCATTCTTGTCGTGAATATGATTATGAAGCTTGCGGTTGAGCAGATCAAAGCGATCAGCGCACGCCGCAGATAAATTGGAGTATATTATGAACCTTACGAAAAAGCAATTTACAATTTTGGAGCTGCTGGAGTCCGACCGCAGAAGTCGCACCCAGCGTGATATCGCAAATGCTACGGGACTTTCTGTTGGCACGGTCAATAAGCTGGTCGCAGAGCTGTGCGAGCAGGGGCTGATCGCTGAGGGAAGCATTACCGAGGCTGGCGTGCAGGCTTTGGAGCCTTATCGCGTCAAGCGCGCCATTTTCATGGCTGCGGGCTTTGGCTCGCGCTTGGTGCCCATCACGCTCAATACCCCCAAGCCCTTGGTACGCGTCAAGGGCAAGAGAATCATCGATTCCTTGCTGGATGCCGTGGTGTCCGCAGGCATTGAGGAAATTTATTTAGTGCGCGGATACCTGTCCGAGCAGTTTGATCAGCTGCTCAAAAAGTACCCTAACATCACCTTTATCGAAAACCCTGTGTATAACGAAACCAACAATATTTCGTCCGCGTACTGCGTGCGTCACCTGCTCGGCGACAGCTACGTATTTGAGTCCGATCTGCTTTTGTATAACCCTAAGCTGATCACCAAGTACCAGTACGAAACCAACTATCTGGGCGTTCCTACCGAGCGTACCGAGGACTGGTGCTTTACCACGGGCGCAGGCGGCGTGATCAAGAAGATGGCTGTCGGTGGTACGGATTGCTTCCACATGTACGGCATCTCCTACTGGAATGCCGAGGACGGTGCAAGACTGGAAAAGGACATCGAGCGCGTATATAACCTGCCGGGCGGCAAGGAGAGATATTGGGATCAGGTCGTGTTTGACTACAATATTGACTCCTATGAGGTACGCGTGCGCGAGTGCTCCTTCTCGGATATCGTGGAGATCGACACCTTCAACGAGCTCAAGCAGATTGATAAGAGCTACGCGATGTGACAACAGATAAAGAAATATTCCGTTTGGTATACCCGCTTTTATTGCAGGTGTACCAAACGGAATTTTGTTTTAATATTCCAGCGTCACGATCTGTGCGCAGGTGAATTTGTCAATGGTGAATTTGCAAATGCCGTTTTCGTAAGTAAAGGGAAGCTCCTTGTTCTGCGGTACGGCGGTCACGCGCGTAATGGGCTTGGCGGTCTTGACCTCGAAGGTCGTGTCATAAACGGGCACAAGATCCTCGATGATCTCAATGCCGCCACCGCGCTTGACGGGCGTTGCGTACAGCGCGTGCAGCACGTAGCGGTTTTGCTTTGCTTGCTCGTTCAGCGTAACCACGCCTGCACTGGGCAGATTGGTGGTCAGCGTCTTGTCCTCGCCAAGCAGCGCGTCAATGGTGTGCAGCACGATCTCCTTGAGAATGATGCTGCCCTTGTCGGCGTACTCCGAGAAGATATCCCAAGCAATATAACCGCCGTCCTTGCCGATGACCACGGCAGGGGCTGCGTCCTCTGTCACAAAGGGCGTGTGCTGGTGCGAGCAGAAGTAGCCGCGCTCGCGGTTAAAGAAGGGGTAGCGTGCATATCCCAGCACCTGCGCTGTGTCATCGGTCTGTTCAATCACGTAATTGGTGCTGTACATGACATAGCTGGTCTTGGGCAGTCCGAGTGCCTCGAACTCGGGGCGCAGATAGGTGGGCTGATACTGTCCCTTGCCCAGCCACTTGACGCCAAGGTCAAAGAGCATCTCTTTGCCGTCCGTACCCGAAACGCCGGAGCAAAGCAGCTTGCCGCCGCCCGCTACGTAAGCCTTGAGCTTTGCAAGCAGAGCGGGATCGGTTACGGGAATGGCATCGGGCAGGATCAAAAGCTTGTACTTGGAAAAATCACATGCGGTGTCCAGCACGTCGTAGAGGTATTTGCCCTCCAGCAGCATTCTGCCCGAACCGGTGTCGGCGGGGTGATTGCGTGCCGTGCCGCTGATGGATTCGATGGAGAGCACGCCAACGTCC
Organism: Clostridia bacterium; assembly: GCA_017382615.1. GTDB lineage: Bacteria > Bacillota > Clostridia > Oscillospirales > CAG-272 > SVQP01. Next base: position 5,140 of record JAFNZX010000182.1, read on the forward strand.
GCAACTGTGGTCACGTCGTAGCAATATTCCTCCACCTTTTCGGCATCTGCGTAGGCAATGCCGATCAGCTCATAGGTTGCCTCGTCTAAAAAGCCCTCGGGGTGCATCTGGTCGCCGATTGAGCAGCAAGCACCGTTGGCAAGCGAGAGCGCGATCTCATATTTCAGCGCATTGGGGTGCTTAAAGCCGCCGAATTCGCCCCAGGTGGTGTGGAACTTGCCCGTCATACCCAGATATTCGCTGCCAAGCAGGGCAGCGTACTTGGCGGATTTGGGGAAGTGGTCGTAGCCCCAACCGCCCGTGGGCAGGCTTTCAATCTCCTGGTGGGTGTTGGAGGCAGCAAAGTCGCGTCTGCCGCAGGGAATGTGACCTTGGTTGTGGAAAATGCGCACGTTCGGCTTAATGGCGCGTGCAGCAGCGTTTACGCCTTCATAGTATTTCTTATACGTTACGCCTGCAAGACGCACGTAGGAGTAGAAATCCTCGGGATCCCAGCCCTGCTTGATGACTTCAGCGCGGCAGTAGGGGCAGAAGCAAGCGCGCTCGCCCACGATGTCAAGGAAAATGCCGACGGGATCATAGCGGCGCACGACCTCTTCCACTTGCGCGATCAGCGTATCGTAATAAGGAGAGTTCATGCAAAGCAGGTGATAGGTAGGACCGTGCTCGGGCACGTAATGCATGCCGTTTTCCTCGGTGATTGTGGGATATTTGTGCTCGGGGGATCGGGATCAGGAGTAGGATCGGGATCAGGAGTAGGATCGGGATCAGGAGTGGGATCGGGATCGGGAGTAGGATCGGGATCGGGAGTAGGATCGGGAGTAGGATCGGGATCGGGAGTAG
>JAFNZX010000183.1 GCA_017382615.1 Clostridia bacterium
CCCATGGAATCATGTTCAATTCTATAGTTCATGGTATTACTTCCTTATAAGATGTAATGCACTGTTGTGCTCCGTTTAAACCTGCTCACCCTCGCAATACAACGCATTGAAAAGAAGCTTGTAGGTTCCCTCCTGTTGATTGCGGAATTGGGGGCTGAAGCTGTACATGATGACCTCTCCCCTGCCGTACGGCGCGCGCAACACGCAGGGCGTACCTTCGAGGTAACGCTCCCCACGAATGACGCCGTTGCGCAAAACGTCCTTTTGTGCTACGGTTGCAAGAATTTGCACCTTGCCCATAAAATCACTTGGAACAAGAATCGGGCCATTGGTGTGCGTCACGGTAAACGTTTTGGGCATGCCGTAGGTAATGGGATCATTCTCCTTGGCAATTGCGGCATTGATTTGAGAGGAAGCAGTCATGTACTCGGCTTCGCTCAAGCCCTGCGCACGGTCCACAAGTCCCAGCTGCAACCACTCGTTGATCACGCCGCAGGATTTTTCCCAGGTAATGAGTCTGCCGCCGCGCGCCACAAATTGACGCAGGTATTCCCTGCCTGCTGTACCGATACCCGTTTGATATTCTACGGGACAGCCCGCCGGAACCTCGTCGCCAAAGCAAAGCTTTGCAGGGGGATCGGCAGGAAAGATCATAATATCAATATCCGACGGAATGCCGCTCTCACGAATCTCGCGATCCATTACAAGGCGGTAGTCAAATCCGTACTGCCGCAACAGACCTCGTGTAAACGCCTCCTCCTCATTTCCGGTAAAGGAGACCTTCAAAAGGCCGATACGTGCGCGACGCAATTCCTTTTGCGTATCCGCTTTTGCGTCATTCTTCAAAACGCTGAAATTACCGCGTGCGTCTCTTTTGATGCGCACTCCGTCAGCAAGCAATCGGTTGACCTGTCGATAGCTCTCGTTTTCGCAAGCCATCATCGGTCTTTCCCACAAGCCATCCAACTCTTCATGGAGCGTCAGCGCATCATCACAGAGGGACGTCATCAGCGGGCGAGCTTCCACACCCATGGTGGAGGCAAGACCAAAATCGTTCATATCATGCGGACTGGGAACGTTCTTGTTTTTGCGTGGCGCATAAACCTCCAATGCATCCTCGCTCAGTGCTTCCCGGGACTTTTGGGTCTGTACCCCCATCATCAAGGACATACAAACGTTGGCGGTATCGCTCAAGCGGGGCTTTCCCGCCTCCAACTCTTGGCGTGCCTGATGCGAATAGGGCTCCTCGGCAAGCATAACCTGTATCACACCGTACTTGGGCTGTGCCAAAGGAACGTACACGCTTCCCTTTGGCAGAATACGATCCTCGACGATAGTATCCTCCTTCAGGCTAAACAGCTCAATTCGTTGCTGATGCAGAATTCTGATCAGGTGTGCCGCCGCAGAGCGGTCGTTTTGATTTGGAGTGATCACATAGCCCTTGATCTCACCGTTCTTCCCACGCTCAGTCTGTGCAAGTGCCTTTTGTGCCATGGAGGCAAGAATCCGAACACGATTTTGCGCCGCGTAATCCAGCAGAGCCATGGAAGCAAGATACATCTGCTCAACAATATCACGCAGATGCCACCAGCCCCCCTCCCATGGGTCGGGGCAGATAGCACAGGGCTCCAGGATATGATCGCGGAATTTGTTCAGCTTCAGCGTTTCAGGATCGATGTAATCCGGCGTTGCAATGCGCACGTCAGCATTTTCAGTCAGCATGCCCGCAATATTGTGCAAGCACGCATTGCCATAAAAGGACGAGATGGGAAAATCGCAGAAAAACGGGTCACCTGCAACAATCCCCTTCCTTCCCGCCAAAGAGAGCTCCATTGCCATGTGTGTTCCGTAAACGGCGGTCTCGCGATGGACGATGGGCGAGATGTGCGGGCAGATGGGATCGCACTTTGGCGAGATGGACATGCGGTTCTCATCGGGGCATTGGTGGTGATGATCCTGAAAGATCTGTGGCATAAAACGACGGATCAGGATATCGTTGAGATATTGCGACTCCACCACGCACTCACGCAGGGCGTCGCGGTTATTTGCGTGCCCTGTCC
>JAFNZX010000184.1 GCA_017382615.1 Clostridia bacterium
ACCCGACGTTGCTCCCCCGGAGTCAACGCAAGAGTCCACCACCGAGACCGTGGGATCGACGCAAGACGCAACCGCTGACACCGCCACAAAAGAGGGCTGCGGTGCAGCACTTTCCGCATTCCCCCTCCTGCTGCTCTGTGCTTTGCCCGTCATACTCAAAAGAAAGGAGAACGCTGTATGAAACGCTTAGCAATCTGTACTCTCGCAGTTTTGATGCTGCTTGGCACGCACACAGCCTGCTCCACGTCAGGTACCTCCCCCGAGCAATCAACCCAGGCACAAACCGTTGCCCCGGATACGCCAAACACGAACGTCCCCGAAACGGACGTGCCCCGAACGGATGCATTTGTGACCGATACCGATCTGATCCTGCCTTTATACACGTACGAAAATAGCGACCAAAACAACAATGGCATTCTCCCTGCTTCGCGCGACGTGTTTGCCGACACCTGGGTTGCGACCGACGGCGTGGATCGCTCCATGCCCGACGCAAGCGCAACGCAAGACCCCACCGCCAACCTGGTTGGCATGTTCTACTTCCTCTGGCGTGACCGCGAGCAGGACTCCATTTCCACCATCTCCCCCTCGGATCACTATGCAGCCTATCTGCAGGGCGGTGTGGATAAGCTTTACGAGGTCATGCAGGAAGGCGGCGAGGGACACCCCCACTACTGGGCACAGCCCTATTTCGGCTACTATTCCTCCAACGACGAGTGGGTGCTGCGCCGTCACGCCTACATGCTTGCAGAGGCGGGCGTGGATTTCGTTTACTTTGATATCACCAACAATAATATTCACGAGGTCAGCCACAAGGCGCTGTTAAAGGTTTGGGAAGAGGTGCGCCAAGAGGGCTACGCCGTTCCCAAGATCGTATTTCTGTGCGGTGCTTACGACGCGGAATTTGCCGAGCTGTGGGAATCGGTCTACGAGCCGGGGCTCTATGAGGATCTTTGGCTGTATTGGGACGGCAAGCCGCTGCTGCTCTTGACCGACGACGTGCACATGAGCGAAGAACAGCGCGACTTTTTCACCATCCGCTATTCCTGGGCGATTGGTGCCTCCGATTGGTATGCCAAGCGCAAGGGCATTGATTGCTGGGCTTGGAGCGGAAACGTACAGCGCAAGGGCTACGGCAGCACCAAGAGCGATTTTGAGCAAATGTACGCATCTTGCGGCTATTGGGCAACCAATATGTTCGGTTTTCAGGCAGGACGCAGCTGCATCGGCTCGCGCAAGCCCGATTACAAGGGCGATTGGAACTTTGGCTACGCCATCATGGAAAGCCACTCGGGACTGGGGCTGACCTATCAGGATCAGTTTGAAAAGGTATTCCAAAATAATCCTTCCGTGCTCATGCTGACGGGCTGGAACGAGTGGATCGCAGGCAGATGGTCGGGCGCGGGCGCAGGTGCTGCGGGTGCCGGGCAGATGCTGGCAGGCGAATACACGGTTTCCGGCGATCCCAATTCCAAGTACACCACCTATTTCGTGGACCAGTTTAACCCCGAATACTCCCGTGACCTTGAGCCCATGAAGGGCGGATTTGGCGACAATTACCTATACCAAACAGCCATCAATCTGCGCAAATACAAGGGTACGCGCGCAATTGAGAGTGCATTCGGGCAATGGGCGATCGACATAAACGGCTCGCTTGGTCAATGGTATGCCGTCGGCCCCGAATACCGCGATTACGAGGGTGACGTCACGCACCGCACCTCCCCCGGTCACGTGGGCGGTCTTGAGCACGGCATGTACGTCAATTTCTCGGGCAGAAACGACATCGTGACAGCCAAGGTGTCAAGCGACTCCAAAAGCCTGTACTTCTACGTCGAATGCGCTGACAACATCACCGCACCCGAGGGCGCGCGCTGGATGAATCTCTTTATCAACGCGGACTGCAACGATGCCACGGGCTGGCACGGCTACGACTTTATGATCAATCGCGCACAAAAGGACGGCTACGTATCGGTCGAACGCTTTGTCGGCACGGATACATGGGCATTTGAAAGCGTTGGCAGCGCACGCTACACCCTTTCGGGTAAGGTGCTGCAGATCGAAATTGACCGCGACCTTTTGGGCGTGGGCGACACCTTTGATTTCAAGTGGGCGGATAATTCCGTGCCCACGGGTGACGTGATGGAATTTTTGGATCAGGGCGACGCAGCCCCGAGCGGCAGATACAACTATCGCTATACCACGCAGGAAACCGAGGCAAAGATTCCCGAGGTGCTGACAAAAGACATGGTGGTGCTCAAATCCCGCTCCTACAACGCATACGTGGGCGGCAAGGAGGTGCGTCTTGTAGAGGATAATACCCTTGGCGTGCTGCTGGCAAGCGACAGCGCGATCTACCTCCCCGTCTCCTTCCTGGAAAGCATCGGTATTTCCTGCACGGGTGCGCAGACCGTTAACCACTACGGCATGCAATACGTGCAGGCAAACGACCCAATCGCAGCTGCAGGCAAGCAGATCACACAAACGCCGGATGGGCTGGTCATTATCGCAGACGAGCTGATTACGGATGAGGACACCTTGCGCATCCTGTACCGCGCGCTGCATTAAAATCCCGCGTTATTCTTGACAAATCCGCCAACTTTTGTTATAATTGTCACATCCACACCACCCAAGAAAGGGGAAACGCTATGTCAAAAAAATCAATTTTACGATTGATCACCGCCATCATGGCAATTGTCATGTTGTCAGCCGTGTGCAGCATCTGCGTGTTTGCCGAGCAAGCTCCGGAATCCGAAAGTATTGCACTTGCCGACCAAGAACCCGAACAGGATATTGGCAACATTGCATCGTTTGGAGATGAAAGCGTTTGGTCATTCTTGATACAGATCTTTATTCTGATCCTTGCGCTACTGGTCGGCAACATTCTGCGCAGAAAGATCCCCTTTATTCGCAGAAGCCTGATCCCCACCTCTCTCTTAGGCGGTCTGCTGATCCTGTTGATTAAGCTGCTCCCCTTCTACGATAACGTGGTCAATCAAGCAACTATGGAGATCATTACCTATCACGCACTGGGCATCGGATTTATTGCACTTGGCTTAAAGCAAGCCAAGGATTCGCAAAAAACAAGCGCAGGAAAGGTTATGGAAACCGGTATTCTGACCGCAGCCACCTACGTGATTCAAGGTTTTGTGGGTCTTGCCGCAACCATTGCGCTGTTCTATCTGATCGGCTTCTTCCCCGGAGGCGGCGTCATTCTCGCACTTGGCTTCGGTCAGGGCACGGGTCAGGCACTCAACTACGGCAAGATGTATGAAACCGATTTCGGCTTTGCAGGTGGTACCACCTGGGGCTTGACCATTGCAACCGTTGGATTTTTGGTCGCTTCCATCGTGGGCGTGACCTATATGAACATCCTGCGCAAAAAGGGTAAGCTCAAGCTGCGCAGTGAGGAAAGCATCAAGCACACCTTGGAGGACTACGTCAGCGAGGGCGAGATCCCCTTGACCGAGTCGGTAGACAAATTCACCATCAACTTCTGCATGGTATTCTTAGTTTACGCCATCGCGTTCTTGATCATGCGTATTGTCAACGTCAATCTGATCTGGGGCTTCAACTTCCTTTTGGGTACGATTCTCGCTGCCCTTGTGCGCTGGATCATCAAAATGCTCAAAAAGGGCAAGCTGATGCACAGAGAGCTGACCAACAACTACCTGCTTGACCGTATCAGCGGCTTTATGTTCGATCTGATGATCATTGCAGGCGTGGCAGCTATTGACCTCTCCCAGCTTTCCGGCATGTGGTGGCAGCTGCTCATCGTTTGTGCGCTCGGTGCTACCGCAACCTTTATCTACCTGCGCTTTGCCTGCAATCATCTGTACCCCGGATATAAGGACGAGGCGTTCTTCTCCATGTTCGGCATGCTGACGGGTACGGCGAGCAACGGTATGATCCTTCTGCGTGAGATCGACCCCAAGTTTGAAACCCCCGCAGCCAACAACCTCGTGCTGCAGGGCATTCCCGCCATTGCCTTTGGCGGTGTGCTGCTCTTGCTTTTCAACATTTGCGATACCATAGAGCATTGTTGGTTTGCGCTGGCAGTTTTAGCACTTGCCCTGATCATATATTCGATCATCCTGTTCCGCAAGCTCCTTTTCAAAAAGGCTTACGCAAAGAAAGCAGCCAAGAAGGCAAAAAAATAAACAACAGCAACGGCGCACCCGATCGGGTGCGCCGAACTTATTCGATTACTTGCCAAGCTTTTGTCTTCTGATATCCGTTCCCTTGAAGGGCATGATGGCAAAATTGCCAAGCACGCGGCTGGTAATGCGATCCCAATACCGCTTACGGAACTCATCGGTCTCCAAGTTTGTGCTCAAAATCACGGGCAGATGTCTGTTCAGGCGCGTATTGAGCAACCCGTACAGGCAGGAGGTGGTGAACTGATTGGTCAGCTCGGTGCCAAGGTCGTCTATGATCAAAAGATCACAATCCGTGTATCTCGACAGATCCGCACCCGTGGGCGTTCCCGTACTGTTGCCAAAGCGTTGTGCCTCGTAATCCGCAAACATATCCACACAGCTGACGTATACCACGTCCCAGCCTCCCTCAATGACCTCGCGGGCAATGGCGGTAGAAAGATGCGTCTTGCCAAGTCCCGTGCCGCCAAACATGGCAAGATTTTCACTCTTAGCCGGATGGAACGTTGCAGCATACTGCTTGGCGCGCTCTAAATTGCTCTGCATCAGCAGATGCGTCATACGGTCATTCTGATAATACTCCAGCGAGAAATTGGCAAAGCTCTGCGTCTGCATGAGCGTACCGATACCGCTGGAAGCATATCCTGCAAGGATCAGCCTTTTGCGCATACAATCGCACATTTTATAATCTACGTATCCCGTATCACCGCAAGATGCGCACTCATACTGCGGCGCAGTATAGTTTTCCGGGAACCCGTTCTTGATCAGCACCTCTGCTCTTTTACGCTCCAAGGCAACCGATTCCGCTTCAAGCTGTGCCATCGCTGCCTCGTAATCATCATTTTTAAGTGCCGCCTGCATAATGCGCAATCCCATATCGGACAGCTGCGAATCAATTTCCCGAATTTCAGGAAGAATAGCGTGGATTTCTTCTCTTCTCTTGCTTGCAGCCTCCTGCACCTCTAAATACTTGCGGCTGTATTCCTCGCGGATTCTGCGGTAGTTTTCCTGATTGTAACCCATGCTTCCTCCTTAATTTTCGTCCGTCATGATCTTATCGTAGTTCTCGCCAAGACTCTTTCTCATAGCAGCGGCGAAGAAATCGTCGGTATCAAAGCTGCCCTCAGGCTGCTCCGCCTTCCCTTTACCGCTTTTCTTGGCGTCACGTGCCTCTTTGTCCGCCCGAACGGCATCAGGTGTGCGAATCCCCTCGGCATTCCAACGATCCAAAATAGAATTGACGTACGCCACGTTGACGTCCGTGGTCGCATCCGCAGCGGTCTCAAATGCCTGCGTAATCATTTCCATATCAAAGGAGTATGTATGTAACCACGTTGAAAACGCCTTTTTCTCTTTAGCGGTCAGCGCGCGTGCGCCAATGCCAAACAAGCTGCGCAGACGTCCCTCTGTCCTTTGCAATGCCTCCTGGCGCAAAAGCTCCTCCTGCAATGCATCCATATCCGTAATCTCGCGATCGTACAGCGAGATTGCCAGCTTTTCCAGTCCGCGCACGGAGGGTCGCTTGTCCAATTGCTTGCAATAAGAGCAATAATGCGTCACCAAAATCAACACGTATTCGCACTCCAAGCCCAGATAATCGGTCAACCCCAGCACGGTATTGATCTCGTGCGTGGAAAACAGCTTGCCAAACAGATTCTGACATTCGGTCAAAAGTCCTGCCGTATCGGGTCGATGCTCTAACAGATCGCCCAACTCGGCGGTCGTATATTTCGGCAGGTCATCGCTCTTTTTCAGCAACGCAGCGCCGTCCTTACCGGGCGCTTTTGCTCCTGGCAGCTGCTTTTCGGGAGCTTGCACGGCGGACACCTGCTTGTGCGGCTGTGCCTGTACGCATTCCTCACACACCGAGATCACCCCCGCGCCGCGCCAAAAGGAGATGGCAGCGCGCACTGCATCCTCAGAGCAGCCCGCCGCCTCTGCAACGGCACCCGCACCACCATCCTGCCCATAGCGCGCACAAAGCGAGGTATTGGACAGCAGCGCAAGCAACACCATAAGATCGCTGCGCTCGGCATTCTGCGCCACGCGCACTGCCTTTTCGGGCAGCACCACGACACCGTTGCCATACTGTATTTCAATTGCCATACTTATTCTCCATCAAGGGACTGCGCCGGCGCAGCTCCTTGCTTTTTCTCCATATTGCGGCAGATCTCGTAATTGAGGATCATCAAAGAATCTCCCAAATGCACGTTTTCGATGACAATATCATCCCTGCTGTAATCCAACTCAACGCCCATGTAATTCCAAAGCCCCTTGACGCCGCACTTGACAAGTCTCTCCGCCACGGCGGGTACGTCCTCCTTAGGCAGGGTCAGGACCGCAATATCCACCTGATTTTTTTCGCAGAACTGCTCCAACTTATCAAGCGAATAAATCGTTACGCCTGCAATCTCAGTGCCCTCCATGCCGGCATCAGAGTCAAACATACCAAGGATATCCACCCCGCGCTTTTCAAACATGGAAAGGTGCACCAGTGCGCGTCCAAGATCGCCCGCGCCGATGATGACGGCATGAAAGCCCGCACCCACGCCTAAAATTTCGCTGATGCAGGTAAACAGATAATGCACGTTATAGCCGTAGCCCTGCTGCCCAAAGCCGCCAAAGCAATTGAGATCCTGGCGAATCTGTGAGGCGGTCACGTTCATGCGTGCGGACAGCTCGCTTGAGCTGATGCGCGTAATACCCTGCGTCAAAAGCTCGCGCAGATAGCGATAATAGCGCGGCAATCTGCGCACGACAGCGGGCGAAATATTGGGCTTTGTTCCGTGCTCTTTATGAGAGTCCGTGCCCTCGACTTGTTGCTTTTCCAGTTCTTCGTATGCCAAAATACCTACCTCCCAAGCAGTCTTTTTGTAAAAAATGACGGTATTTTCTCCCTGTTATTTTTTTAACTTTTCGACACGTATCGAAGGGAGAATCAGTTTTCAACAGCCTGCCGATGCATAAAGTTTTCCACAGTTTCCACAGGCTTATCCACAGTTTTGCTTGTGCCGCCGACATTTTTCGTGGTTTTTCCACATTTTTTCATGCATAAAAACATGTATAATTCAGTTTTCCACTGTGTTTTCCACACCCTGTGGAAAACTTCTGTGTAAAACGTGTGACGTTGAATTTTTATCAAAAACGCACGCAAATTCGTCGTTTCGACGAAAGTCATTTATTTTGTCAAAAGGGCTTGACAAATCCCGCAATCTATGCTCAATCGTACGCACTTGCGTTGAGATCCGTCCCCGCTCTTTCACCGTTGCAAAACGCAAAGTATCCGGCTGCCGCAACCATAGCCCCGTTATCACCGCAAAGCGAGACGGGAGGCACGGCAAGCGTGACCCGATGCTGATCGCACAGCTCTTGCAGCGCGCGGCGCAGGTGCGAATTTGCTGCCACGCCGCCTGCAAGCACCAGCGTCTTGGTTCCTGTCTGCGCAAGCACCTTTTCGGTCTGCTTGACAATGCCCTTGACGATGGTTGCCGTATAGCTTGCTGCCATATCGGCAGCACAAAGCTCCTCACCGCGCTGACGCGCACCGTTGATGAGATTCAGAGCTGCCGTCTTAATGCCCGAAAAGGAAAAATCCGGGCTATCTCCCGCCATAGCGGGAGAAGGCAGCGAAAACGCCTTGGGGTCACCCTCGTACGCCAGCTTGTCCAGCGCAGC
>JAFNZX010000185.1 GCA_017382615.1 Clostridia bacterium
ACCGGCAGCCATGCGATTTTTTCGGGAATTTCATAGCGGGTGAAGCTGTCGTCACGGCAGCCGGAAATGATGATCGTGGCGTCCTCCCCAATGGAATATGCCAAGCCGGACTGCAGCATGCCGTAGGCCGTGTAGGCCGCATAGCCGCCTACAGCCAGCAACGCCAAAAACAGTGTCAAGACCACAGCCTTAAAGAAGCCCCACATGGCATTGAACAAAGAGAATTTCTTTTTCGGCTCTTTGTTTTCCTGCTGCAGCTCGCGGCTGATTTTTTCCAAGGTCTCTTCGATTTGCTTGCGATCCAGTTCCTGCAGGTCAAAATCGTCGGTACGATTCCCTCTGCTTTCCCGCTCGGATTCACGGTAGGTTCCGTCCTCCGCAACACCGCCTGCGTATGCGGCGGAAACCGTCGCATCGTAGTCTGCCCCGACCTGCCCGGAAGCGCGAACCGTCAAATCGCCGTCATCGAACTCAGACTCTGCAACCGCAGTCCGCCCAAGGGTTTCCAACGCCTGCAGCATTTCGCCTGCAGACTGATAGCGCTTGTCAGGGTCATAGGCGCAGGCCTTCAGCACAACCGCCTGCAGGGCAGCACTGCCGTTGTGCGGGGCAGGCAGCGGTACCCCGTCCATGCGTTTTTCCGTGGCAATGCGCTGATCGCCTGTACGGGGAATCGCAGGGGGCCCGTGTGGTGCGGTTGTAAAAAAGAGGTCGCCATCGGCGACCTCTTGGTATTGTTAACTTAAATGCATCGAACGCGCAGCACACCGTCCATGTCATCCATTTCGCACGCGCACATCGTGCCCGAGATATCGAAAATGGTGTAAGCGTAATCGCCCTTGGACTTGCTTGCCATGTTTTCAATGTTGTGTCCCTTTGCAGAGATCGCAGCGGACAGCGTTGCGATGACGTTGGGAATGTTCTTATGCAGCACGCAAACGCGGCTCTCGCCCGAGCGGGGCATGGAAAGTGCGGGGAAGTTGACGCTGTTGACAATGTTGCCGTTCTCCAGATAATCGGCAAGCTGCTCTGCTGCCATGATCGCACAATTGTCCTCGCTCTCCTCGGTGGAAGCACCCAGGTGAGGAATGGTTACAGCACCCTTGACACCAATGAATTCGGGCGTGGGGAAGTCGGTCACGTAAGCCGAAAGCTTACCGCTCTCCAGCGCTGCGATGACGTCGGCAGCGACGACCAGATCGGCACGCGCGAGATTGATGATCTTTGCGCCGTCCTTCATGGTTGCAAGGCTTGCCGCGTTGACCATGCCCTTGGTGTCCTTGGTTGCGGGCACGTGCAGGGTGAGGTAATCCGCTTTGGCAAACAGCTCGTCAAAGGTTGCAGCCTTAACAATTCTGGGATCAAGATGCCATGCCGCGTCAACAGAGAGGAAGGGGTCGCAGCCAATGACGTTCATGCCCAGCGCAAGGGCGGTGTTTGCAACCATACCGCCAATTGCACCAAGTCCCACAACGCCTAAGGTCTTGCCGCGCAGCTCGGTGCCTGCAAATGCGGATTTGCCCTTTTCCACAGCTTTAGCCACGTCCGTTGCGGGATCGAGCGACTGCGCCCAGTTGATACCGCCCACGATGTCACGTGCTGCCAGCAAGAGCGCGCAAACGGTCAGCTCCTTGACGCCGTTTGCATTCGCACCGGGAGTATTGAAGACTACGATGCCCGCCTCGGCACACTTATCAAGCGGAATGTTATTGACGCCCGCACCTGCACGTGCAATGGCAAGCAGGGAATCGGGCAGCACCATATCGTGCATGACGGCGGAGCGCACCATCATGCCGTCGGGGGCGTCCATGGTGTCGGCTATGACGTAATCGGCAGGCAGCTTTGCAAGACCTACCTTGGCAATTTTATTGAGCAGTTGAATGTTTTTCATAGGGGTTCTCCTGTTTAGTTCTTGGGGTTTTCAGCTTCAAACTTTTTCATAAACGCGATCAGGTCGATAATACCCTGGGTGGGCATTGCGTTGTAGATGGACGCGCGCATGCCGCCCACGGAGCGGTGACCCTTGAGGTTCTTGAAGCCTGCCTTTGCAGCCTCGGATGCAAATTTCTTGTCCAGTGCCTCGTCGCCCGTCTTGAAGGTAACGTTCATAATGGAACGGTAAGCGGGCTGCGCGTGGGTGATATAGTAATCGGTGGAATCGAGATAGTCGTAGAGCATGTTTGCCTTGTTATAGTTGATCTTGGCAATGGCTTCAAGGCCGCCCTGCTCAAGAAGGTACTCGTAAACCAAGCCTGCCATATAAATGGCGTAGCAGGGGGGAGTGTTGTACATGGAGTCGTTTTCCGCCATGACCTTCCATTCCAACATCGTGGGAATGCCGGGCAGTGCACGGTCAAGCAGGTCGTCGCGCACGATAACGACGGTCAATCCCGCAGGAGCCATGTTCTTCTGCGCGCCTGCATAGATGACACCGAACTTGGAAACGTCCACGGGCTCGGACAGAATGCAGGAGGACATGTCGGCAACAAGCGGAATATCGCCGGTGTCGGGCACCTCGGGGAACTTGGTGCCGAAGATGGTGTTATTATAGCATACGTGCACGTAAGCCGCATCGGGGCGGATGTCGTCCTTGGTGAATGCGGGAATGTAGGAGAAGGTGTCAGCCTTGGAGGACGCGATGCACTTGGCATCAAAGCCCATGCGGATAGCCTCCTTGTAAGCCTTTTCGGAGAACTGACCGGAAACGACGTAATCCGCCTTTTTGGTCGTACCTATGAGATTGAGCGGAACGGATGCAAACTGCGTGGATGCGCCGCCCTGCAAAAACAGAACCTTATAATTGTCGGGAATCTGCATCAGCGCACGCAGATCAGCCTCCGCCTTTGCAATGATCGCCATATAGTCAGCAGAGCGGTGGCTCATTTCCATAACGGACATGCCGCTATCGCCATAAGAGATCAACTCAGCCTGTGCTTTCTCCAGCACGGGAAGGGGCAGCATGGAAGGGCCTGCGGAAAAATTATAAACTCTGTTCATAGTGGTACACCTCCGGGTAATAACAAGATACTGTCATTGTAGCACCTTGTGAAACTTTTGTCAATAGGAAACTGCAAAAAAATCAAGAAAGATGCTAATAAAATTGCAAAAAAATAAAATTCCTCCCGAAATAACGGGAGGAATTTTGAAAAATATGCAAGATCGATGGCTTTCGTCCGTCATTTTTCTTCCTTGACGCAGATCAGCTCCTGCGCGTAGGGCAGGGATAAGATCCAGTCGCACAGCACGTGCCATTCGGCAAGCTTGTGGTTGCGGCGCGCGTAGTACATATTGATCAGATTTTCGTAATTGAGCGTGACCGTGCGCATTTGATTATAGGAGGAGGGCAGGGTCTGAATCATGTTGTGCCATGCCTGCTTATCATTTTTGTCCGCAAGGAATTTCTGACGCTCGGATTCCAAGTATGCAATAACCTGATCCAGAAGCGCAAGTCCGCCCTCGTCCATGCGGTCGCAGGAAAAGTCGTCGCGGGTAAATTCCTTTGCGTGGATTTTGTGCATGGTGGAGGTGGAGTTTGCGGTGGTGCCTACCTTATAGGTATCAAATTCCTTCCACCAGTAAAGAGGAGCGGTGATATCAACGGTGACGAAAATCTGGCGCAGAAATTTGCGGTGGTCACTGCCTGCGTGTGCAAGTCTTTTGGCAAGGTCAAGGTCGTTGGGACCCAGCACGAAATTGCCGCTTTCATCGTAGTAGCTGTCCATTTTGCTCCAGGAATTCATGGGATTTCGTGCGCCGCGGATCGCGCCTTCAAAATTCATTACCGCGCTTTTTTCTGTCGTCAGCATATATGTAACATTCCTTTCAAGTCGTCTTTTGCAGTATTATAGCATGAAAATCGTTGCAAGTCAAGTGCATCATCGTCTGCGCGTATATTTTCCGCG
>JAFNZX010000186.1 GCA_017382615.1 Clostridia bacterium
GCATCAAGGCGCAGCATGCTCTTTTTCTCCGTTTCGCCCACGGGAAAATTGCCCGAAGGGCTTGCAAAACGCAAAAAAATAGTTTATAATTATAATGTATAATTATGGCTATCAAAATCTTATGAATATGGAGATTACAAAATATGAAGCTTGGTATCGTCGGTTTGCCCAACGTAGGCAAGTCCACTCTGTTCAACGCTCTGACCAATGCGGGTGCCGAATCCGCAAACTACCCCTTCTGCACCATTGAGCCCAACGTGGGCATCGTGCCCGTACCGGACAAGCGTCTGGAAGTTCTGGCTGAGATGTACAAGCCCGAAAAGCTGACTCCTGCCGTTTGCGAGTTCGTTGACATTGCAGGTCTTGTCAAGGGCGCATCCAAGGGCGAGGGTCTGGGCAACCAGTTCCTGTCCAACATCCGCGAGTGTGATGCAATTCTGCACATCATTCGTTGCTTTGAAAATGACGACATCATTCACGTTGAGGGCAGCATTGACCCCATGCGTGACCTTGAAACCATTAACATGGAGCTCATCCTTTCCGACATGGAAATGATGGAGCGCCGCATCGAGCGCACCACCAAGGCGATGCGTGCCGACAAGTCGCTCGCAGCACAGATGGAGGTGTTCAAGAAGATCCTTGCCGTGCTTGAAGAAGGTCAGTGCGCGCGCACCGTTGCGCTGACTCCCGACGAGGAGGAGCTTTTGGCGGATACTCACCTCTTGACCCGTATGCCCGTCATTTACGTGGCAAACGTCAGCGAGGACGACGCGGGCAGCGAGCCCTTGGGCAATCCTGCATACGTCAAGCTCAAGGAATACGCAAAGAGCGAGCAGAGCGAGATCATGTGGATCTCTGCAGGCATTGAAGCAGAGATTGCACAGCTGGACGCTGAGGAAAAGGCAATGTTCATGGAGGACATGGGCATTGAGGAGAGCGGTCTTGACAAGCTGATCAAGGCAAGCTATTCCCTCTTGGGTCTGAGCTCCTACATGACCGCAGGCCCCAAGGAGGTTCGCGCTTGGACCATCAAGAAGGGTACCAAGGCTCCCCAGGCAGCGGGCAAGATCCACAGCGACTTTGAGCGCGGCTTTATCCGTGCAGAGGTTGTTTCCTTTGACGATCTGGTCAAGCTGGGCAGCGTTGCCGCTTGTAAGGATGCAGGTCTTTACCGCAGTGAGGGTAAGGAATACGTCATGCAGGACAGCGACATCGTGCTGTTCCGCTTCAACGTTTAAGTGATGCTGCGCATCTGAGGTAATTCCCATGAGAATGAGAAGAAAAAAGCACGGTGCAGAGCGCATCGCCGCTTGCTCCGAGCTGCTGATCGAGCATCCCGAATTGCTTATCAACGACCCCTGCGCCCCCTTCCCCGAGAAAAAGCCGCTCGCGCTTGAGATCGGCTGCGGTAAGGGTGCGTTTGCCTGCGGCACGGCTGCGGCAATCCCCGAAGTCA
Organism: Clostridia bacterium; assembly: GCA_017382615.1. Taxonomy (GTDB): domain Bacteria; phylum Bacillota; class Clostridia; order Oscillospirales; family CAG-272; genus SVQP01. The sequence goes on from JAFNZX010000186.1 coordinate 1,457, forward strand.
ATATGATCGCTATGGAACGCGTGGCGGACGTAGCGTGCCTGGCGCTTGAAAAGGCAAGCGCGTGTGCCGATCAGCGCCCCGATAATCTGCGCTTTATCATCGGCAATGCGGAAAATCTGCCCGAATGGCTGCCCGCACATTGTCTTGACACCATTTATCTCAATTTCAGCGATCCCTGGCCCAAGAGCGGCTACAAAAAGCGTCGCCTGACCCACCGCGGCTTCCTTGAAAAGTACCGCGAGCTGTTAGTTCCCGGCGGTATGCTCAAATTCAAGACCGACAATCACGATTTGTTCTTCTTTAGCCTGGAAGAGTTTGAGGCTTGCGGACTTGAGATCGTCTGGAAGACCGAGGATCTGCACGCAAGCGAGCTTGCTGCGACCAACGTCATGACCGAATACGAGGCAAACTTCTCCTCCAAGGGCATGCCCATCTACTCTGCGCACGTGCGCTTTCCCGCATGAGCACCCCTGCAGTAGAGCCCAGCGGCATTCTGCTGATCAACAAGCACGCGGGCGCGACCTCGCACGACATTGTCTACAAGGTGCGCCGCGCCATGCATACAAAGCGCGTGGGGCACACGGGCACGCTTGACCCTATGGCAACCGGCGTTTTGGTGGTGCTTGTGGGCAGAGCGGCTAAGGCTTGCGAGTACGTCAGCCATGACCGTAAGGTCTATCGCGCGACGCTGCGTTTGGGACTCACCACAGACACCGAGGATACCACGGGCACGGTGCTGACCACATGCGATACACTTCCCTTGCCCGAACAGGTCAAAGAGGTATGTGAGCGTTTTGTGGGCAAAACAGAGCAAATTCCGCCCATGTACAGCGCACTGAAGGTGGACGGGCAAAAGCTTTGTGATCTTGCGCGTCAAGGTATTGAGGTAGAGAGAAAGGCAAGACCGATTGAAATCTATGCCCTTTCTTGCGAGCCGACC
>JAFNZX010000024.1 GCA_017382615.1 Clostridia bacterium
AGCTGGCAACGGTTTCCGTGCCCGAAACGTCCAAGAAAAAGGACGAGGACGGCATTCTGCTGGACGAAAGATTGTTTATCACCCCCGCAATCGCTGTCGAGCAGGCTGAAATTGCCGCACGCAAAATGGCTGTCGTGTCCTGCGACGCGCTGGATCGCGCACTCATGCTGCTGACCAATTATGATTCCAAATCCGCAGATCTCGTGCGCAAGGCAGAGGACGATGCGGATAAAATGGAGGACAAAATCGGCTCGTACTTAGTTAAGCTGTCCGCAAAGAACAGCTCGGGCGAGGGCTCGCGTGAGATCACCAAGCTACTCCACATCATCGGTGACCTGGAGCGCATTTCCGACCACGCAGTCAATATTGCAGAGTCTGCCGAGGAAATGCGGGATAAGAACGTGCAGTTCTCCCAAGCTGCGCAAAGAGAGATCAATACCATGATTTCCGCCGTGCGCGAGGTGCTTTGGAATGCACGCGAGGGCTTTATCAATGATAATATGGAAATGGCTGCGTGCGTTGAGCCCTTAGAGGAGGTCATTGACGATCTGCGTGACGCCATCAAGCTGCACCATATCGTGCGCCTGCAGAATAACGAGTGTACGATGGAGATGGGCTTTATCCTGTCCGACCTTCTGACCAACTGCGAGCGAGTTGCTGACCACTGCTCCAATATTGCGGGCTGCATGCTGGAGCTTTCCAAGGAAAAGGCACTCGACATGCATAAGTATCTGTACGACGTCAAGCACGGCAATCCCGAGTTTGACCGCAGATATCAGGAATATAAAGAAAAATATCCCATTGAAAACTGATATTGATAGTTGATAAATGCATCAAATCGGGAAAACTGCCCTGCTTTGCGGGGCGGTTTTCGCGCATTTATAAAAGGAAGCATCATGAAAAATCTGAAAAGAACCAAGCAATATAAGGAGTGCCGCGCACGCTTTGCCGAGGTGTCAAGGCGGCTTGCCGCGCTGTATCCGGGGGCGGAATGTGCCTTGGAATGGCGCACCGACGCGCAAGATCCCGCGGACGACGGCTGGCGGCTTTTGATAATGGGCAGGCTGAGTGCGCAATGCACCGATGCCAGGGTCAATATCGTGTGCCGTGAGCTCTTTGCCGCCTATCCCAGTGCCAAGGCGGTGGCGGATGCACCGATCGAGGACTTGGAGAGGCTGGTACACTCCTGCGGATTTTTCCGCGCCAAGGCAAGTAATATCAAGGAATGCTGCCGCATTATGGTGGAGGAATATGATGGACGCGTACCCGCGGACAGAGAGGTGCTTTTGACCTTTCCCGGTGTCGGGCGCAAAATCGCCAATTTGCTGCTTGGTGATATTTACCACGTGCCCGGCATCGTGGCGGACACGCATCTGATCTGCATTGGCGGTCGTCTTGGAGCATATCCTACGACCATGAAGGATCCGCACAAGGTGGAAAAAATTCTGGACATGTACGTAGAGCCCTCGGAGCAAAGCAATTTTTGCCACCGCGCCGTGCAGTTCGGCAGAGATTTTTGCACCTCCCGCGCACCCAAATGCGGGGAATGTCCCTTGGCGGATATTTGTCCTTACGCAAAGAATGAGAAAACGTAGCGTATAAAAATTGACTGTATTCGCGCTCTCCCCCCCTGCGCTTGGCACGGGGCAGCGCGTATTATCCCCCCCACACAGAAAGGACGTACATATATGGAAACACAATTCAAAAAGCGCGGGAATGCTGCACGGCTGTGGCATTTTTTGCGCAAGAGCCGCGTGTGGTTCGTGCTGGGCATTACCTGCGCCTTTGCCATGACCGGGCTGGAAATGATCGGACCGCAGATCGTTAACTTTACCGTGGATAATCTGCTCTCGGGCAACGTGTGGGAGCCTCCCGCAATCGTTGCGCGTCTGATCGATCCTGCTGCGCTGGTGGCGTTTTTGCAGGATAAGCTGTGGCTTGTCGCGCTTGCCATTATTCTGACGGGTGCTGCAAGTGTGCTGTGCCGTTTTTGCAATATGTATTTTAACAACCGCGGTGGTGAGGGCTTGGTCAAAACCATTCGCGACGATCTGTTTACGCACATCGCGCGCCTGCCGCAAAGCTTTTATGCGCAGAATAAGACGGGCGACTTGATCCAACGCTCCACCTCGGACGTAGAAATGGTCAAAAACTTCGTGTCCGAGCAGTTAGTGCCCTTGTTCCGCGTGATTATTTTGCTGATCGTCACGCTCTCTGTCATGTTTATGATGAATTATAAGCTGGCGTTCGTGTCCCTTGCCTTTGTACCCATCGTGCTGACCTACTCGCTGGTTTTCCGCCACTATATCAGTAAGCATTTCGAGGCTTGCGACGTTTGCGAGGGCGAGCTTTCCTCCATTACACAGGAAAATCTGACCGGCGTGCGCGTGGTGCGTGCGTTTGGACGTGAGAAGAGCGAGATTGAAAAATTTGATCAAAAGAATCACGAGTACGGGGAGCGCAACGTCAAGCTGTCCTGGCTCTTTACGTGGTTCTGGATCATCGGTGACTTTTTCTCCGGTATGCAGGTGCTTGCCATTCTGGGCATCGGTACGTATCTGTGCGTGGCGCAGGGCATGGAGCTTGGCGACCTTTTGGCGTTCGTTTCCTATAACGCCATGATGCTGTGGCCCGTGCGCTCGCTTGGCAGAATCGTGTCGGATATGAGTAAGGCGGGTGTTGCGCTTGGCAGAATCAATCACATTCTCAATACCGAGCCCGAAATGCAAGAGGAGCAGGTCGAGCAGCCCGATTATAAGGGGGATATCGTGTTTGACGGTGTCAGCTTTGCTTATGAAAAGGATGGCGCGCAGATTTTGCACGACGTATCTTTTGACGTCAAGGGCGGCAGCGTGATCGGCATTATGGGCGGCACCGGATCGGGCAAGAGCACGCTGATGGGGCTTTTGGATAGACTTTATGAGCTGGAAGAGGGCAGCATTACCATAGGCGGCGTGCCGATTGAGCGCATTGATCGCGCAGAGCTGCATCGCCACGTGGGATACGTGCTGCAGGATACGTATCTGTTCTCGGGCACGATTGCAGAGAATATCTGCATGGGCACGGATACTCTGGACATGGAAACCGTCAAGCACGCGTCTGCGGTTGCTTGCTTTGATGGGGCGGTACGTGAGTTCAAGGATGCATACGAGACCTTTGTAGGCGAGCGCGGCGTCACGCTTTCGGGCGGACAGAAGCAGCGCTGCTCCATTGCCAGAATGCTGGCAACAAAGCCGGATATTATGATTTTTGACGACTCGCTTTCCGCGGTGGACAGCGAGACCGACGCAGCGATTCGTCGCGCACTGAAGCGTGAATTTGAGGGCTGCACGGTCATTCTGATTTCGCACCGCGTCACAACGCTCTCGCACGCCGATCAGATCGTGGTCTTGGACGAGGGGCGCGTTGCCGAGAAGGGCACGCACGCAGAGCTTGTGGCGCTTGGCGGCATTTACAGCCGCGTTTGCAGTATGCAGGGGCGTGACGACGTCGTAAGCAGTGGGGAGGTGACGGCATGAGTACCAAACAAAAAAATCGCAAGGGCTTGCCGTATCCCAAGGTCATAGCCGTCTTTAAGCCGTATTTGTGGGTGTTCGGCGTCATGCTGTTCTTCGGACTTTACAGCGGACTTGTGGATATTTGCCTGCCGCTGTTCCAAAAATACGCCATTGAGAACTTTATCAAGCCGGGCACGATTCATGGGCTTGGCATCTTCTGCATTTGCTACGCGCTGTTCTTTCTCTCGCGCGTGGTGTCCGACTTTATTTCCTCCTTCCAGACCGCGCGCATAGAGGCGTTGATTGCAAGAGATATGCGCGGAAAGTGCTTCAAGCACATGCAGTCGCTGTCGTTTTCGTTCTTTAATCAGAACAGCGTGGGATATCTGCATTCCCGTATTATGAGTGATACAGGCCGTATTGGCGGTGTCATTGCGTGGGATTTTATGAGCGGCATCTGGAATTTGTCGTATCTGATCGGTGCGGCGGTGGTCATGCTGATCCTGGATTGGAAGCTGGCGATCTGCGTAATGGTCATCGTGCCCGTGCTTGCCTTGGGAGCTGCGCTGTTTGAAAAGAGATTGCGCGGGCTGAACAAGGAGGTCAGAGAGCTCAATTCGCAAATTTCGGGCAAATTTAATGAGAGCATTACCGGCTCGCGTACCGTGCGCGTGCTGGGTGCTGAGGAAAAAATGAAATCGAGCTTCTTTGCGCTGACGGGCAAGATGAAGCGCACTGCGGTGCTGACGGCAAAGGTGCGTGCAAGCTTTATTTGTCTGATCGCGTTCTCCACCTCACTTGCCCTTGCACTGGTGCTGTGGCGCGGCGGTATCATCGCGCAGGGGGATCTGGAATACATTGCAAAGCTTTCGGTGTTTATGACGTACGCCATGAATATGATGGAGCAGGTGCAGTGGATCGTCAATGCGCTGGCGGACATGATCTTCGTGCGCGTCAATATGGAGCGCGTTTCCAAAATTCTGGAAACCAAATCCGACGTACCGGACAGCCCTGAGGTGGTGGAAAAGTACGGAGATACCTTTAGTCCCAA
>JAFNZX010000187.1 GCA_017382615.1 Clostridia bacterium
ACGGCGCTTGGTATATTTCGGCTCGCCCGCCGCTTCGGTAAGAAAGGGAAAAAGCTTGTCCCGCCGCGCGCCGACAGAAAATTCCAAGCGGCAAAGCTTTTTATAATCCGACATACGCCCCGCGGCAAGAAAAATACCGCGCAAAAAAAGGGCGTGGCAAAGCGCGCAAGGGCGGGACAATTTATCATTCTGCGCGTGGATGAAGAGGGAGAGCGCATCCCCTTGACCGTTGCGGGGTATGACCGTGCGGCAGGCACCGTGCGCATCATTTTCCAAGCCGTGGGCGCATCCACCATGCAGCTTGCTGCCAAGGCGCAGGGGGAATATATTGCGGATTTTGTCGGTCCTTTGGGCAAGCCTACCGAGGTTGAGGGCGTGGAGCGCGTCTGCGTGGTAGGCGGCGGCGTGGGCTGTGCCATTGCGCTGCCCGTGGTGCAGGCTTTGCATGGGGAGGGCTGCTACGTGCACGCCATTGCAGGATTTCGAAACAAGGATCTTGTGATCTTGGAGGACGAATTTGCCGCATCCTCGGATGCTTTGCAAATCGTGACCGACGACGGCTCTTACGGTGCACAAGGCAACGTGACCATGCCGCTCAAGGCGCTTTTGGAGCGCGGCGAGCGCTTTGACCGCGTGATTGCCATTGGTCCATTGATCATGATGAAATTCGTGGTGGAAGCCGTGCGTCCGTACGGCATTCCCGTGGTGGTTTCCATGAACCCCATCATGATTGACGGTACGGGCATGTGCGGCGGCTGCCGCTTGACCGTGGGTGGTAAGACCAAGTTTGCGTGCGTGGACGGTCCTGAGTTTGACGGCTACGCCGTGGATTTTGACGAGGCGATGTCCCGCGGTAATATGTACCGCGATTTTGAGGCGCATGCAAGGGAAACGGCATGCAACCTGCTTGCAAAGGAGGTTGAGTGATATGGCAAAGGTCAACACTTCTCCCGTAAAAAATCCCATGCCCATGCAGGATCCCGTGCTGCGTGCACGCAATTTTGACGAGGTGACGCTGGGGTATGACGAGCAGACAGCGCTTTCCGAGGCAATGCGCTGCCTGGGATGTAAAAACAGCCCCTGTGTTTCGGGCTGTCCCGTTGGGGTGGATATCCCCGCATTTATCTCCAAGGTCAAGGAAGGCGATTTTGAGGGCGCGTACGAGGTCATTTCGCGCCAATCCTCTCTGCCCGCTGTTTGCGGACGCGTTTGCCCACAGGAAACACAATGCGAGGCAAAATGCGTGCGCGGCATCAAGGGCGAGCCCGTCGGCATTGGTCGCCTTGAACGTTTTGTTGCCGATTGGCATAATACTTACAATCAGAGCGAGGTGACAAAGCCGCAGCCGAACGGACACCGCGTCGCGGTGGTGGGCTCGGGTCCTGCGGGACTTGCTTGTGCGGGGGATCTTGCAAAGCTGGGCTATGAGGTGACCGTGTTTGAGGCGTTGCACGTGGCGGGCGGCGTACTGATGTACGGCATTCCCGAATTCCGTTTGCCCAAGAAAATCGTGCAAAGGGAAGTGGAAACGCTGCGCGCGCTGGGTGTCAGGATTGAAACCAACGTTGTCGTGGGCAGAACCATGGACGTTTCTGATCTGTTTGACGATGGCTTTGAAGCGGTCTTTATCGGATCGGGCGCAGGCTTGCCGAGCTTTATGGGCATTCCAGGTGAATCGCTTAAGGGCGTTTACAGCGCAAACGAATATCTGACCCGCAGCAATCTCATGAAAGCATACAGAGCTGACAGCACTACGCCCATCCTGCGCGCGCGTCGCGTGGCGGTGGTTGGCGGTGGCAACGTTGCCATGGATGCGGCACGCACCGCGCTGCGCTTGGGTGCTGAGAAGGTGTATATCGTTTACCGTCGTTCTATGGAGGAGCTGCCCTCGCGTCGCGAGGAGGTGGAGCACGCCATGGAAGAGGGCGTGGAGTTTTTGCTTTTGCAAAGTCCCACCAAGATCCACGGCTACGTCAATCCCGAAGATCCCCGCGACCCGCACAACGGATTTGTGGACGGCATGACGTGCATCCGCATGGAGCTGGGTGAGCCTGACGAACACGGCAGACGAAAGCCCCTGCCCATCCCCGACTCGGAGTACCGCCTTGACGTGGATTGCGTGATCATGGCGATCGGTACTACGCCTAACCCTTTACTGACCTCAACGACAAAGGGGCTTGAAACCAACAAACGCGGCTGTATTATCACAGAGGAGAGCACGGGCCACACCACGCTTTCGGGCGTATGGGCGGGCGGCGATGCCGTTACGGGTGCTGCCACCGTCATTCTTGCAATGGGGGCAGGAAAACTTGCTGCAAAATCCATTGACGAGAGTATTCGTGGCGAAAAATTGTAAAAATTTGCAAGAAAAATAAAAAAAGTTGCAAAAACCTATTGCATTCTGTTGCATGCTGGTGTATAATATTCCCATATTATTTTTGTAGAAACCCATCTGTAAAGGAGATTTTACCATGTCTTACGTTGACGAGATTATTGACAAAGTAATTGCACAAAACCCCGGTGAGCCCGAGTTCCATCAGACTGTCAAGGAAGTGCTTGACTCTCTGCGCCCCGTGGTTGAGGCAAACGAAGCCAAATACCGCAGAGAAGCGCTGCTTGAGCGCATGGTCATTCCGGAGCGTATCATTATGTTCCGCGTACCGTGGGTAGACGATAAGGGTCAGGCGCAGGTCAACACCGGCTATCGCGTACAGTTCAACGGCGCGATCGGTCCTTACAAGGGCGGTCTGCGTTTCCATCCTTCCGTAAACCTTTCCATTATCAAGTTCTTGGGCTTTGAGCAGACCTTCAAGAACTCTCTGACCGGCCTGCCTATGGGCGGCGGTAAGGGCGGCTCTGACTTTGACCCCAGAGGCAAGAGCGACCGCGAGATCATGGCATTCTGCCAGAGCTTTATGTCTGAGCTGTTCCGTCACGTAGGTCCTGATACCGACGTTCCCGCAGGTGACATCGGCGTTGGCGCACGTGAGGTTGGCTATCTGTACGGTCAGTACAAGAGACTGGTCAATCGCTATGAGGGCGTGCTGACCGGTAAGGGTCGCGCATACGGCGGTTCTCTCATCCGTCCCGAGGCTACGGGCTATGGTGCGGTTTACTACACCGTGGAAATGCTTAACTATCTGGGCGAGGATATCAAGGGCAAGACCTTTGCTGTTTCCGGCTTTGGTAACGTGGCTTGGGGTACTGTCAAGAAGGTCACCGAGCTTGGCGGTAAGGTCGTCACCATTTCCGGTCCCGACGGCTACGTATATGATCCCGACGGTATTTGCACCGAGGAAAAGATCAATTATATGCTTGAAATGCGCGCATCCGGCAGAGATAAGGTGCAGGACTATGCTGATAAGTTCGGCGTACAGTTCTTCGCAGGCAAGCGTCCTTGGGAGCAGAAGGTGGATATCGTCATGCCTTGCGCAACGCAGAATGAGGTTAACCTGGACAATGCAAAGGATATCGTTGCAAACGGTGTCAAGTATTACGTTGAGGTTTCCAACATGCCCACTACCGCGGAGGCGTTTGAATACCTCAAGGAGAATGGCGTTATCGTTGCTCCCTCCAAGGCAGTCAATGCAGGCGGCGTAGCGGTTTCGGGTCTGGAAATGAGCCAGAACTCCATGCGCTACTCCTGGACGGCTGAAGAGGTTGACGCTAAGCTGCATCAGATCATGTCCGATATTTTCAATAACTCCGTTGCCGCTGCCAAGAAGTACGGCATGGAGGGTGACCTGGTTGCAGGTGCAAACATCGCGGGCTTTGAAAAGGTCGCAGATGCTATGCTGGCACAGGGTATTGTCTAAAATACATAGAAATAAAAAGCAGAGCAAGCACCGCCAAGGAGTCGATCTTTGGCGGTGCTTTTTGGCATTTGAAAATAACAACTGTCGGTTGACTTATGTGGCGTACCGATATCTTGCAAGAATTGCAATTAGGGTGTATAATATGCTCAGAAGCACCGGTGATTCAATTTGTTCAAATCGAGGTATACGATATGCAACTTTATATTGGCGAAAATATCAAACGCCTTAGAAAGCAAAAAGGCATTACACAGGAGACGCTTGCAGAGCGTCTGCTTGTTTCGACACAGGCAGTTTCCAAATGGGAGAGGAATGAATCCTTGCCCGATATTGGCATGATTTTACCCTTGGCGTCTTATTTCGGCGTATCTGCAGACGAATTGCTTGGACTGGATGCTGCCAAAACCGAGGAAAAAATTCAGCAATTTTTGGATGAAGCGGGTCGTCTGGCTGCACTCGGAAAGGAATTCGAAAGGTTTTCATTGATCACGCAAGCATACAACGAATATCCGAATGATTGGAGGATTGTTGAGCTGTATATGTGGCAGCTGAATTACGATCCCAATTATCGCGAAGAGCCTTACGGCAACCAAGTGCACAAGGAGGAATTATACCGTTTGTGCGAGCGAGTGCTGGACGAATGTACCGTTGACAGCGTGAGATATTCCGCGCTTTCCATCCTGGGAGGCTTGTATATACTGGACGATCAGTTTGAAAAAGCAATCGAGACGGCGAAACGTTTCCCACATTTGCTCCATACGCAAGAAAAGGAACTACAAGGATGTTACGCCAAGGGAACAGCGGAATGGTGGACGTATACCCGAGCCGGGTTAGCGGAGTTTGCGGAGTATCTAATGGTGGATATCCGCAATATGGCGTTGGAAGTGGAAGACCCGCACGAATCTATCCGCATTTTGAAAAAGGCGATCGCATTGATTGAGCTTGTGTTTGATGATAAAGACTTCTGCTTCTGGAATTATCATTTGGCTGAGCTGCATATCTGGATCGCGCATCGATACGTTCGCGTAAATGCTCTGCATGCCGCGTTTGAAAGCTTTGAAAATGGCTTGTCGTACGCTAAGGCGTACGACGATCTTGCGAAAACCGTTACGCATACGTCCTTTCTTGTTCGCGGAAACGTATTTGATGCGGGCAAGATCAATTCCGGAACGGAAGACAACGAAGTGGCGCGAGAGCTCGGATATCTTATGGAGAGCGATTCGTATCGGGAATTGAAGGATACGCCGCAAATGCAGGAACTCATTGCAAAATATCAACCGTTTGCAGGTAAGAAAAAGGCTCTCTCATGACCGTTTGCCCCGCTTAATGCGGGGCATTTTTGCGAATTTTGAAAAAAGTTTTCTGATTGTATTGCAATTTGCTATACAATATGGTATACTAATGACAGAAAGGTGGTGTATATCATGGCGATGAAAACCGCAAACGTAACCGCACGCGTCCATCCTGAAATCAAACAGCAGGCAGAAGAGGTACTGGAACAGCTCGGCATTCCCGTATCTGTATTGATTGACTCTCTTTATCGACAAATCATTATGACGCAGAGCATTCCGTATTCTTTTTCGATTCCCACTTTGCAGACTCGTGATACGATGACGGACGCGCAATTTCACGCAATGATGGCAAAAGGGCTCACCGACGCCAAAGCAGGTCACGGCATTTCGGTTGAGGATGCTTTTGCAGAGATTAATGAGAATATTTGACAATGATGTATCAAGTAAAATTGACAAACAATGCGATTGTCTGCTTAAAAGATGCCATTGGATATATTTCTAAAGTGTTGCTTGAACCCAAGATCGCGCAATGCTGGTCCGACCGTATCAAAAAAGAAATTTTGTCGCTTGATCACATGCCGCTTCGTTATCCCCTTGTGGATGAAGAGCCGTGGAGAACGGAAGGTATCAGGAAAATGATGACGGTTGAGAGTTTTATCGTTTATTATTGGGTGGATCGAGATACGGCAACCGTTTGGATTACTGCTGTCGTATATGGGAAAAGAGATCAAATTTCGGTTCTTCGAAATATGCCAAAGGAATAGGATATAGCAAATTATTGCTGTGGAGGCTGTTATGTGTACAAGCATCGTATCTAACGGAAAGAAAACGCTGGTCGGTTGGAATCTCGACCTTTTGACCATGGTGTTCGACGTGGCGGAAAACACCGTGTATTGGTGCGAGTGCATGCAATGGGATCGAGTAAATCAGCACAAAATGGGATAAAGGCAAATAACGCGTCCGTACTGAATCGGTACGGACGCGTTTTGCATAATCATTTATTCATTTGTTTGACTGTCGCTTTTTTGCTCTTGTGTAACGGTTGGATCCTCTTGGAGATCAGTCGGCGTTTCGCTCTGTGCATCGGTTGCAGATTGGTCGGTGGTATCATTCACAGTACCTTCCGGCACCGCGTCTGCATTTGTTTCCATCGGCATTTGCTGCGCTGCTTTATTCGCCTTGTGCTTTAACTTTTTGCGTACAAAGAAATAGATCAGTGCGCCAACGGGGACGGGGATTCTCAAGAGGAACGAGGAAACGGTTGCTTGAATGATGCCGCATCTTGTGATCAATCCAAATATGAATCGGAATCCAAGCGATGTGCCTACAAGGGAGAATTGCAGTAGTACGGCGATCCAAATCAAAATAAACCAAAGCACCTTGAGGCGGATAGGACGCTTGACTTTTGTGCTTTCTTTGGTGGAATACTCAAATCAATTAGTTTAAGGATAACCTCTTGCTCTATGGACTTTGTTGTGATAGAGCGATTTTCTTTTTCCTTCTGCTTACTTTC
>JAFNZX010000188.1 GCA_017382615.1 Clostridia bacterium
ATAGAATGGGTTTATGACGCAAATGCGGCAACAAAATTTGCTACATTGCATAAAAAAGCAGGAATCTGCTCAAAATCGAACAAATTCCTGCTATTTTCCCGTTATTTCCGCAGCCCCATGTGGGTGTCGCGTTTCTTTACGCGAGAGCGGGCGATCACATATTTCGGCTATGCCGAAATTCTCGCCCCTACGGCTGTTTTTTTAGGTTTTTGGTAGTAAAACCATAGCGCAGACACTTGTAGGGGCGATTCAAGAATCGCCCGCCTATAAACAAACAGCTTTTTTCGCCAAAAAATCTCCATACCCTCTTGACAAGAGTACGAAACAGGACTATAATATTGACATAGAGTACGATATAGGACTCAATGGAGGAAATATGGATCAGAATTATATTGAGCAGCGCGGTTCGATCAGCCAGCAGATCAAGGAGCTGGTGGGCGTTTACCGCGGCGCGATCAAGCATTTAGCCATATCCGAGAGTGAATTCTGGATTTGGTACACCTTGGTCGCCATGCCGGGTGAGCACACCCAGCAGGATATTTGTGCGCTGTGGTCGCTGCCCAAGCAGACGGTCAATACGGTCATTACCGCTATGCGACTCAAAAAGCTTGCCTATCTGGAGATCATTCCGGGTACGCGCAATCATAAGATCGTGCGCTTGACCGAGGAAGGTAAGCGCAGAGGTGAGGAGATCGTTTCTCCCGTGACCTGCGCAGAGCAAAAGGCGTTTTCAAAGATGCCTTGTGAAGAGCTTTCGCTATTAGAGCAGCTCTTTGGCAAATATATCGATACGCTGCGGAGGGAAATCCATGAAGCGTAACGGTGTCTTACAAGCAATCGTTGATTTTGTAGAAGGCGCAATCGTCGGCGTGGGTGCCATCCTGCCCGGTGTCAGCGGAGGCGTGCTGAGCGTGGCGTTTGGCGTGTACGAGCCCATGATGGAGCTGCTGACCACCCCCGTGTCTGCCATCAAAAAGCATTACCGTATGCTCATTCCGCTTGGCATTGGCTGGATCGTAGGCTTTCTCTTGCTTGCTAAAGGCGTAGAGGTACTGTTCAACGCCTGTGCACCCGTCGCGCTCATGCTGTTCTTCGGCTTGATCTGCGGCACATTGCCCGAGCTTTTCAAGGTGTCCGAGCAGAGTGATGCCAAAAAAAGCTGGACGCCCTTTGTGGTGTCGCTGTCCTTGGCGTTTTTGTTCTTTCATTTGCTGGAGAACGCCTCGGGTATTACCATTCCGCCCTCGTTTTTGGCATTTATGTTTTGCGGCTTTTTGTGGGGGCTTTCCACCATCGTGCCGGGTCTGAGCTCGTCCTCCATCCTGATTTGCTTTGGGCTGTACGAGCCCATGACCGAGGGCATTGCTGCGCTGGACTGGCGCGTACTCGTGCCCATGGTGCTGGGCATTGCCGTGACCGCGCTTTCCTTGGCAAGGCTGGTCAATATGCTCTACAAAAAGCATTATGCCACGACCTCGCGCGTCGTGCTTGGTTTTGTGGTAGCATCCTCAATCAAAATCGTCCCCGCAAAATTTGATTCGATCCCGATCTTGGCGATCTCCTTGATCTGCTTTGTGCTCGGCTTCATCGTCGCACGCGGCATGGATATCGCGCAGCAAAAGCAACGTAATAATTCGGTAGAGAAAGGTGTCTGACATGAAATTCATAGGCGTTTACGATTATACGGTTATTCTTACATACATGAGTCTGATCTCAGGACTTATCGGTATCAGGCTTGCGTACAGCGGTCAGATTATGTGGGCAATGCTGTGCCTGCTGACGTCCGGCATTTGCGATATGTTTGACGGCGTGGTCGCGCGCACCAAAAAGAACAGAACCGAGGATGAGAAAAACTTCGGCATTCAGCTGGACTCGCTGTGTGACGTGGTGTGCTTTGGCGTCGTGCCTGCCGTGATTTTGTATTTTAGCGGCGTGGATGAGATCTGGGGCATTGCATTTCTTGTGTTTTACGTGCTTTGCGCGGTCATTCGCCTGGCGTTCTTCAACGTGCTGGAGACCAAGAGACAGCAGACAGAGGGCGGCTGCACCAAGTATTATCGCGGCTTGCCCGTCACCAACGCAGGCTTTATTCTGCCCGCATGCTTCCTGCTTGACTTGATCGTGCCCGATAACGTTATGAACGTGATCTATCACGTTTTGCCCGTAGTCGTTGGTCTGATGTTCATCACCGACGTGCGCGTGCCCAAGCTGGACCTTGGTAAGCTGTTTAGCAAGCCTGCAAAGAAAAAGAGCAAGCAGAAAGAGCAGTAAATCCAAAAGGCGTGCCGTCCTCGTGCGGGGCTTCAAATGGTGCACCCAGTGTTTCAGTATTCGCATCTCAATCACGCCGTAAGGCGTGTATATCATCAACACGAAGTGTTGCATATCATCAAGGCAAAGCCTTGTATATCATCAAGCCGCAGAGAGATGCGTAATACACGCGTGTGCGTGATGATATACAACAAAGGCAGAATGATTTTCTGCCTTTGTTGATGATATGCACGCTGACGCGTGATGATATGCCAAGCCTGCGGCTTGGATAAAAAAATTCCATCGCGATTGCGATGGAATTTTTTGGCGGAGAGACAGGGATTTGAACCCTGGTACCCGGTTGAGGGTAACACGATTTCCAGTCGTGC
>JAFNZX010000189.1 GCA_017382615.1 Clostridia bacterium
GACGTGGGTCTGCTCTTCAAGGGCGATACCTCGGGACTGATCCCGGTTTGCGTTATGCTTGTATCCGCTGCCGTCATGGCTACGCTTGGCATTCTTGCCACCAAAACCAAAATTCGCTGGCTGACCGATTACGCGCTGCCCGTCAGCCTGATTGCAGGCATGGCATCGGCAATTCCCTTTACTACATGGCTTGGAGGTGCTTAAAATGAAGAAAAATCTTTCATACATGGAAAGCGTCCACCGCGACGGACGCATCTGGGGCATCATCGTAGCCGTTGTGCTGCTTTGCTTTCCGTTGGCACTCTCTTTTATTTTCGGTGTAGCCCCCAACTGGAAGGTGCTTCTGGCAGGCATTTTCGCCACCGCGCCTATGTACTGGGCGGTTGGTATTGTGGAAATCATCACCTACGTACCCATGCTGGGTGCGGGCGGCACGTATCTTTCCTTTGTCACGGGTAACATCTCCAACCTAAAGCTGCCCTGCGCCATTGACGCCATGGAGCGCGCACGTGTCAAGGCGAGCGATGAGGAGGGCGAGGTCATTTCCACCATTGCCATTGCAGTTTCCAGTATTGTCACCACACTGATTATTTTGCTGGGCGTTATTTGCATCGTACCTCTCACGCCTTTGCTGGAGTCCCCCATTCTCGTTCCCGCGTTTGATATGATCCTGCCCGCGCTGTTCGGCGGTCTTGCGGTGGTCTTTATCTCCAAGAACGTAAAGCTTTCCATCGCCCCCGTCATTCTCATGCTGGCGTTGTTCATCTTCGTGCCCTTCCTCAACGCAGGCACGGTGGGCATTATGGTGCCCGTGGGTGTGGTTGTGACCGTCGCTTACGCAAGAATTCTTTACAAGAAGGGAGTGCTTTGATCTATGTGGGCAATCCCGATAGTGGCTATCATCGTCATTTTCTTAGCCGTTATTCTCATTCGTGCGCTTGCTTTTAAGCCGGGCGCACAGCCGAGCGTGGATGAAACGCCCGTGGAGTTTGACAAGGATCGCGCCACCGAGGCTCTGCGCACGCTTGTGCGCTGCAAAACGGTTTCCTACCGCGATCCCGCGCTTGAGGACGACGCGGAATTTGAAAAGCTGATCAAGTCCCTTCCCTCTCTTTACAAAAACGTGTTTGCCACCTGCACCATGCAGCGCATGCCCGACCGCGGTCTGCTCTTTCATTGGAAAGGCAAGACGGACGGCAATCCTGCCGTGCTCATGGCGCACTACGACGTCGTGCCCGTCAACGAGGATCTTTGGGACGTGCCCGCATTTGAGGCACTACTCAAGGACGGCTGTGTGTGGGGACGCGGTACACTTGACACCAAGGTCACCTTTAACGGCATTCTGTTTGCAGCAGACACGCTGATCGCGCAAGGCTTTACCCCCGAATGTGACGTGTATTTTGCATTCTCGGGCGGCGAGGAGGTCAACGGCAAGGGCGCTGCGCACATTGTAGATTATTTTGAGCAGCACAAGATTGAGCCCGCGATGGTCGTGGACGAGGGCGGCGCGGTGGTAGAAAACGTATTCCCCGGTGTCAAGGTTCCCTGCGGCATGATCGGCATTGCAGAAAAAGGCATGATGGACGTCAAATATACCGTTAAATCGGGCGGTGGTCACGCCTCCGCGCCCAAGCCGGGTGCGCCCGTTGACAGACTCAGCGCAGCGTGCGTGCGCATGGTCAAGCACCCCTTCAAGGCAAAGCTGACGCCCCCCGTGGCGCAGATGTTTGACACGCTGGGGCGCTATTCCACCTTTGTTTACAAGATCATTTTTGCCAATATCAA
>JAFNZX010000190.1 GCA_017382615.1 Clostridia bacterium
AGATCCACACCGTCAAACAGTCCGCGCGACAAAAATTCGCTCTTGCCGCCAAAATACTTGATTTTCCCTTGCGCCTTGAGCAACGAGCGGTATTCGATCTCCAAAAGCTCCTCGGCGGGCACGGCGCAAAGGCGGATCTTACCGCAAAGCCCCTCCAAAACCGCAGGCTCGGTCAGCGCAGCGGCAATACCGAGCAGCGTTGCACTTTGCGCATTGTGCCCGCAGGAGTGCACCGCACCCGTCTCGGGGTCAGCCTCCGGATGCGCGGGGCAAATGATGGAATCCAGCTCCCCAAGCACCAAAAGCACAGGTCCTTCCCTGCCCGTATCGATCTGCGCGGTAAAGCCCGTAATGCCCTGTGCCTTGACGATATCATACCCCAGCTCTAAAAACTTCTCTTCCATATAAGCCGAGGTCTTGTACTCCTTATACCCCGTCTCGGGATGCTGCCAGATGTACCGCTCGGCATCCAAAATCAGCTTTCTGTATTTTTCTACTGCATTTATAATATCTTGCATAAGCTCACCGTCCTTTTTGATAGTATGTGCCATTCTCCGTGTTTTACGCAGCGCGTTTGAGCAAGCCCACCATGCAGAGCAAGCTGCATAGTGGGCAAGCAATTTGTCAATTCAAGGGCACCGCAGTGCGACGAAAGATCTCGTCGATTTCGGTTTCTTTTAAATGATTCTTTTCCATCAATGCATCCACCATGGCGTCAATTGCGGGCTTGTTCGCCTCGATGATGCGCACAGCCTCCTCCAGCTGCTTTGCCAGCATACTGTTGACCTTTTGACGCACGGCTTGATTCTCACCGCCTCTGATTGCGCTCGGATCAATATAAGACATACCAACCTCACAGTCCATACCGTAACTGCAGATCATCTGCTCGGCAACGCGGGTTGCGGAATACAAATCTCCGCTTGCACCCGTGGAAACACCGTCCTCTGCACCGTAATATACGATCTCGGCAGCGCGTCCCGCCAACGCGGTTCGGATCTTGCCCGTCAGCTCCGCCTTGGTATATAAGCCCTTGCCTTCGCTGTTTGCGTGCTGCATGTATCCACCGTGGTCACCGCGCGCAACGATGGTCAGGTACGAGGGCTTTTCACCGCCAAGCCAGCAGACCAGCGCGTGCCCCGCCTCGTGGCGTGCAGTGCGCTTGAGCGTATCGGGATTCCAGTCCTTTTTTTCTCCGCCGTTGAAGGTTTCAAACGCCTCTTCAAAATCAGCGTCTCCCACCACACCCGCTTCAGAGCGGATGGCACTTCGAAGCGCCATTTCAAATACAGATTCCAGCTCGGCAAGGCTCATACCCGTAGAACGCATGGCAATGCTGTCCAGCTGCGCATCACTGAGCTGCACGCAGGCGTGCTTGGCAAGCTTGCGCTGCAAATACAGCTTGCGCTCCTCCTTGTTGGGCAGATCAATGAAAATTCTGCGGTCAAAGCGTCTGAGCAGCGCGGCATCCAGGCTCTTTCCCCGCTCGGCATCCACACCGTAATTGGTCGCAGCTAAGACGAAGATTGGCTTGGAGGTATCCGTATGGAAGCCGTCCATCTCGGTCAAAAACGCCGTCAGCACGTCGCTTGTATGGTCGTCACCGCCCGCAGCGTTGCGATCCTTGCCGATCGCATCGATCTCATCCACAAACACGATTGCGGGCGCGTATTTTCGTGCTGCGTTAAAGAGCGAATGCACCGCCTCTGCGCCCTCGCCCACGTATCTCTTGAGGAATTCATTGCCCTCAGCGCGCAAAAACGTCACACCGGATTCGCCTGCCATTGCCTTGGCAAGCAGAGTCTTACCCGTACCGGGAGGGCCGTACAAGAGCACGCCCTTGGGGCTGCGCACGCCCTTGCGCATGTATTTCACGGGGTCCTTGAGATATTCCACAAAATACTTCAGCTCCTGCTTGGCGTCATTTGCACCGATGACGTCCGCAAAATGCACGTCGGGACGAGAAACGTTATCTAAAATACTCTTGGAATCCCCCGTATCGGTAATCAAGCTCAGTTTGAAGTCAAAGAGATTGATCGTCGCGGTCTTTTTGCTCTTGGAAAGCGTCTGCGAGGTCTTATAGGACAGCGCCTTGTTCTCGCGCGCCAGCTTGAACATATTCCCCTGCCTGTATGCAACGCGGCACTTGGCAACGACTTGCTTTGCAAAGGAATTCTCTGCCGATCTGACCGTCAGCACGTCACGCACGCCAAGCTTGGCAAAGGACAAAAATTCCTCTTGCGTGATCAGCTCCTCCTTCTCGCGCAGAATATATACGGGCAAGGAATACTTTCCCAGCACGTACGTCATAAAGTCGTGTCCGTCCGAATTGATGTCCTCAGCGTTGAGCAGATCGTCCTCGACGTCCTTAATGCCGCAGGAAACGTCGCACAAAACGATGCTGATATCTCTGTTAAACAGAATCTCCTTAGCATCCTGCACGCTATCCGTATAATGGCACACCACCTGGCTGCCCAACTTTTGTGCGCAGTCTCTTGCCATCCTTTCGCCCGCAAACACCAAAACCTCTGGCTTTGCGGGATTTTCAAACATAGCGAAAATCTCATCGCTCATATTTTTCATCGGCACGCTGATATTAATCTGCGCAAGCTCTTCCACGCAATCTGCGTTTTTTCCCGAGGACAGCAGCCTGAACAGCTCATACAGCTCCTCGTAAAAGAACGCGTTTGCTCTGCCCTTGACCGTTCTTGCATCCGCCTTTCCGCCCTCGGCAAACATGATTGCGCCCGGCACTCTATCGTCAATGACGATCTTGATTCCCGAGGTCGCCTCCAAGCCCTTGACGTTGTTTTCCAGCTCGCGCTTGGCTATGGTGTAAAGATTGTTTGCCTCCAGGTGGTTGAACATGACCACGTTGCCCGATGCAAAGCGGGAGCAGATCGCCGCAGGAAACAGCGGCACACCCGTAGTGGGATCAACGTCCGTAGCCAATGCCTTGAGAATCTTTTTTCTGGGCACGGCGGAGAGATTGACGATTGCAGGATCATCATACAAATTCTTGCCCACGTTGGTGGTAAAAATGATCACAGCCTTGGAAAAGCAGACCTCCTCATCTGTGAAATTGTCGCGGATGCGTCCCGCGTCCAAAATCTGCAGGAACAGATAAATGATGTTGATATGTGCCTTTTCGATCTCGTCAAACAGCAGCACGCATTCGGGATGCTCGGCAACGAACTCCGTCACGTTACCGGGCTTGCCGTTCTTATATACCTTGTCCGAGCCGCAGAACTCCAGATTTGCCTCCTTGTCCGCGTATTCACTCATATCAAACCGCTTATAAGGCAGCCCCAACGCCTCTGCGGCTTTTTCCGCAAGGAAGGTCTTGCCCACACCGGGAGGGCCTGCAAAGAGAAAGGCAGCCTGCGGCTTTTGGGTCTCACTGCGGGAGCACGCCATCAATTTTGACTGGAAATACCCCGAAACGAAGGCATTGACTGCCTGATCCTGCCCGAAAACGCAATCAAGCAGGCTTTTTTGAATCTCTGCGGTCGATTTTACAAGCGCGGCAAGCAATTGCTCCTGCGGAAAATCGCGCACAGGATGGCTGAGCTTTGGCGGTCTTGCAGGCATGCCGTCGTCCTCGTCAATGACCTCCCGGGGGACAACGGGAGTTTGCTGATGCGGTGCCTTTGCCTGCGCGGGCGTACTGTCCGCACTCGGCATCACGGGCGGCTTGGTCGCCTGTGCACCCGCGCTCATCAATCTTTGCAGCTCCTTGAGCAGCTGCGCCTGAGAATCACCGCTCTGCATCGGTGCAGGCTCGGGCTTTACTGTGTCAAGATAATTCTGAATGATTTCGGTAGGCTCATCCATGATCATTTCCAAATACAGCGTCGTGTCCGCCTCTTCAATTTCATGCGACTCTACCTTCTCCATAATCGCCATCTGCAGCTTGCCGAACATGAGCTCATCCACGAGCGGATGATATTGAGACGAGGCAACCTCCTTGCTCAAAAACGCAATGGCATCGCGCTTGATTCCGTTTCGGTTGAGCCAATCCACAATCGCGTCCCATTCCTTGCCGGTTTCCTCGGTATCCAAGTCCCGTGGTATCTGATCCTGATTCTGCCCGTCCATGGTTTTGAGCACCGCAAGCAGCAAATAATTGGCAGAGAGAGCCTTTCTACCGTCCTTCTGCCTCAGATTTTCTGCATATGAAAAAAAATATTCAAGCAAACTCGTTCTCTTGATCATAAACAAACGTCCTTTCGCATTTTTATAAAGAGCTGCGCCGGTGGTCACGATACTTCATTTTACTACATTTTTCCCGCTTTGTCAATCATTTCCCCTCACGCAAAGCGCACCTTATTTATTTTTTATTATAGCACACGCCCCGGGTGAAGTCAAGCAAAAAGGGCTGCTTTGTCGAATAACGGCGGCACAGATTTTCATTTGCATACACGACATTTCGCGACCGAAACGCCCTCGACGCCGCCAATGTTACTAAATTAAGAAACTGCAAAAGACAAATCGGGCAGAGTACACGCAAAAAGCCGTCCCCTCGGGGGAAGGAGGGCTCCCGCAAGCTTGCGCAGTGGGAGGAAGGGGAACGTGCGTGAAAATCGGGCAGGTAAATTTCGGTCAGCAAATGGCTTGATTTGGTAAAAACCGCTAAGATAACACTATTCTAATTTCTTTACGAGTTCCCCTTCCTCCCATAGCGGGTACGCTATGGGAACCCTCCTTCCCCCGAGGGGACGGCT
>JAFNZX010000191.1 GCA_017382615.1 Clostridia bacterium
GCTCCACAAGCATGAGCAGCACCACCACGATGCCCGCAATTGTGACCAGTGTTGCCTGCTCGTCACGCCCGGATTTATTGAGAATCTGCGTTGCAACCGTCACAAGCAGCCCCACGCCCGCCACCTTTAAGATCAAACCTACTTCCATAGTTACCAAAGAAGGATCACCGCGCCCAGGGCGCACAGTATCCATATCACTCCGTTCGTTTTTGCTCGTGCGGGCAGCTCGCTCTCCAGCTGCATGCGCTTTTCGCGCAAAAGCTCCATATAGTAGTCGCACCGCTTAATCTGCTCGTCACGAAAGCCGCCGCCCAACCCCGCGCCAAAGCTTTGCAGTACGCGATAGGTCTCGGGATCGAGATAGCTTTTGACGTGCGGCAACAGTGCATCTATGGAGTCCACCTGCCCCGGGCACCTGCAATCGGCAAGAATGCTTTTATCCATCGTGCGCATAATCTGCTCTACGGGCATGGCGTAGCAATCAATGCGCCCCTTGATATAAAAGATCATGGAGATCAGCGCGTCGTGCACCCGCAGCCGCGTGCGCTCGTATCGCGCAGCCCCCACTGCGAGCCCCGTGCCGCTGGCAAGCACCAAGAGCGCACCCACGATCTTAAAGGCAAGCATCCGCGCTCTCCCAATCGGTCACGCGGTAAGCAAAGCCGCCCTCGCGCCTTTCTATACCCACGTACGCACCGAACATTTTGCAATCGTGCAAAAGGCGCAGCCCCGTGCGGCACAAGAGCTCCTCAACCGACGAGGCGTGTGCCGAGGCTACTAAGGGCACGCCGCAATTCTGTACCGAGGCAAGCGCAAGTGCCTCTTGGTAGTCTCCGATCTCGTCGCAGATCATGACCTGCGCGTTCATGGTACGGCAAGCAATTTCCACACCAAGACAGCGCGGATATCCCACCAGCACGTCAAGGCACAAAGCCGCCCCCGTCTGCAAAAACGGCATCTCGCCTCGCGTGTCGATGACCACCACGCGCAAGGGGTTCTCTCCCGAGGCAAGCGAGGTAGCCACACCACGAAGCAGCGTGGTCTTGCCGACGCCGGGCGGCGAATAGATCAGCACGCCCTTGGTATAGCGGAATTTCTGCATGAGATTGCAGATCTCCCTGCCGCTTACCGAAAAGTGCGCGGGGATGCGGATGCACAGACCCGACACGTCGTACACCCCGATGACCTCGCCTCCCTCGCAAGCAGCCCTACCGCATACGCCCACGCGCACGCCGCCGTCCAGCGTCAGATACCCTTCCGCAATGGTGGGGGCGTGGGAATACAAGGAACCACCGCACATGCGCGTCAATGTTGCGGTCATTTCCTGTGCGCTGAGCACCGTGCGCAGCATGATATTGCGCCCGCCTGCCACCACGCTTGCGCACCGCCCCGCATGTAGCCGTATCTCCTCAATATGCTCGGGCAAATGCCCCGCGTACAGCTCGGCAACCAATCGCTCGGGCAGCATACGTATCACGCCCGGCGGCAGATACGTGCGCCGCTCTATCCCGTGATCCTCTGCCCTGTTGACCATCACGCTGCGCATCCCCTCACCCCCTTACAGGGAAAATATATGCACGCCTGTCCGCGAGTATGCGCAGAGCGCATAAGCAGTTATGATCGCCTGCAGCGAGTGATGAGTGATGATACGCTTCGCGTAGTGATGATGCGCTTCGCGCAGTTATATTTTGTTGTAGGGCGGGGCTTTACGTCCCGCCGCAGGTCACGCTATCCGTCCGTCGGTAGGGCGGGGCATACAAACAAAAAAAGCCCCACTGATGGGGCAGACAAATTAGCGGTAAAATAATCAAACACCAATGCTTTCAAATAGTAGTTGCCGTAGGTGCTGGCGATCACAGATCGCCCCTACAAATGTTTGCGCTGTGTTTTTAACACCTAAAATCCCAACAAAAACAGTCGTAGGGGCGAGAATTTCGGCATAGCCGAAATATGTGATCGCCAGCACCTACAGCAACTATCTATAAAAGCAATCAAGGACTGCATCAAAACGATACAGTCCTTAATTTTTGCTCCTATTTGCCGCTAATTTACCAGCCCCTCGGGCTGCGGAATTAGCGGTAAAAATAATGCAAAAAGGCGCCCGAAAGGAGGGACGTACTTGACAGATAAGCAATATAATCCTTTGTGCTTTTATCCTTTTCACGGAGCTGAAGCATGGTTACACCGCCTCTGAGTGCCTCTTCAATCTTGTGCAAAAAATCGTCTTCGCTCCATCCTGTACTGTCTGTAA
>JAFNZX010000192.1 GCA_017382615.1 Clostridia bacterium
CTTCCTTGGCGCTCCCAACAGCCACAAGGCTCACGAGCTGCTTCACACCACTTACGTCAAGAGAGGTCTTTAATTTATAAAAACACACCCGCGACGCTGTCGCGGGTGTGTTTTTAATGAATAATGAATATTGAATCTTGAATAATGAAAAATTATGGTTAAAAAACCGCTCGGATGAGCGGTTTTTCTGCATTTGATCATAATGGCGGGGGCTTTGCTCCGCAGCTTATTTATCACTTTTTTATCTGAAAATCAATGCCAACACCAAAAGGTGCAGGGGATAGAACAGATAAAATCCATATTTGAGCAGGGCAGCACCCCATTTGCTTTTGGGTTTGGGTCCGGGCTCACCGTTGTATAGCAGCATGGGGATCAGGGATACCGCTGCAAAAAGGTTGCGCTGATAGACTGATTCATTCCATGCACCCGTCACAAGCTGTTTTCTACAGGCAAAGAGCAGCAGGATCGGACACCAAGCCCATTTACGTTCCGCGGTCAAATAGAGCAGCACGATAAGCGCAATACCCATCCAACCGTAATCCGCACCCAAATAGTCAGCCGCGTACATGATGCCGCAAACCGCCGTGCATAGCGCAAAGCAGGAAAGCCACCAAGCCGTCTTGCGCTTTTGCGCCGTTTTCATGCCAACCTCAAGTAGCCACATACAGATAAGACCGATCGAAAGCGTAAAGAGTATGTTCAATTCATCCCATTTCCACGCATCTGTGTAAAAGCAATAGGTGTAGATGGGCTGTGTCACGATGGCAAGGATCAGCATGCGCAAAAGGTATTTCCATTTGGAGCGCGTGTGCATAAAGCCTTGCACCAGCATAAATGCGTAAAGAGGGAAGGAGACTCGCCCGATCATGCGCATATATTCCCAGCCCTCAAACGGCTGAAAGCTTCCGATATGGTCAATCAGCATACTCAATGCTGCAATGATTTTGATGACGAATATGGTCAAATGCTTCACCTCCCTGATACGGATATCATTATAGCATAAAAAACACAAAGCTGCACGTTTTTTTGCAAAAAAATCTTGCAAAATACCGCTGTTTGCTGTATAATGAAGTAAATACAATTTACCTATCGGAGGAGAGTATGAACATCGGTGAGAAGATCAAAAATCTTCGGATGTCCAAAATGATGACCCAACAGGAGCTTGCAGGTGATTTTATCACGCGCAACATGCTTTCGCGCATTGAACACGGTGCAGCGCTGCCTTCTTTGCCTACCGTTGTATATCTGGCGGGCAGACTCAACGTCCCCGCAGGATTTTTACTTGCAGAGGAGGAGAATGAGTTTCTTTATCAAAAGATCCGCTATATGCCCAACATCCGCAGAGCTTATAAAATGGGTGACTATCGCATTTGCCGTGAGCTTTGTGAGACGGTGCTGACCGAGTCAGATGACGAGATTGCGCTGCTGATGGCGGAGTGCGCACTGGGGCTTGCCAAGGAGGAGTTTTTTGCGGGAAATTTGCATAACGCCTGCTATTGGTTTGATACTGCCTTGCGCGATGCAGACAAGACGGCGTATCAAACAGGGCATATTACTGCCCCGGCAATCGTCTATTTTCGCTATATGCGCGGTATCTCACCCTCTCTTTCCTCTTATGAGGCGGATCATTTGCTGCCCGGAGAGCGCGATCTGGCGGCATGGCAGGATATCTTTTGCCGCTACGTGCTGATTATGGAGCAGCACGGTGTACTGCAGCATCGCCATAACCTTGAGGGGAATGGCGTGCTGGAACGCCAGCTGACCTTACATATGCAGGCAACGCAGCTGCAAAGCAAGGGTGAATACAAGGAGGCGTATCGCATGCTTGGTTATATTCTTGCCGACGAGCAAGCCCCCGTTCCCGTGTTGCTTTACAGCGTGTTGCACGATATGGAGCAATGCTGCAAGGCGTTGGAGGATTATAAGGGTGCTTATGAGCACTCCTTGCATAAGCTTGCGGTGCAGGAAAGGCTGCTGGTGGAGGCAAACGTATGAGAAGGGGCGTTTTGATCGTGTGTCTATGCGTGCTTGCCTTTTCGGGGTGTGCTGTGTCGGGCGACAACGCAGTGTCGAGCGGTGATGTGCTGAGCCCCGAGGAGCAGCAATCGCTGTATCAGGCGCGGCTGGAGCAAGAGGGGGAGCAAAACGTCAGTGTAAAAGGGACGGTTTACTGGACGCCTAACGGTACGAAATATCATAAAGATGCGCACTGCAGCTCGCTTAAAAATGCCAAAGAGGTGCTGTCGGGCACAATCGCGCAAGCAATGAATCACGGAGCAGACGAGCCCTGCTTGCGTTGTACGGGAGGATAAAGATGCAATATTACAGATACAGAATAAGATCCGCTTGTTATGAGGACGTCGATGCGATTATGCAGGTGTTTGCGCAAGCACGAGCCGCAATTGCCACGCTTGGTATTGACCAATGGCAGGATGGCTATCCTATCGAGAGTCATATTCGAGCGGATATTGATCGAGGTTACGCCTACGTGCTATGTGATCTTGACCGAGTACAGGGCTATTTTGCCATGATCTTTGATCCGGAGCCTACTTACGCGCGCATTTTTGAGGGGGCATGGCTGACCGACGGTGCGTATGTCACCGTGCACCGCGTTGCCATGTCGGATGCGATGCGTGGCAAGGGAGGCGCGGCCCAGGCAATGCGGTACGTGATTGCACAAGCCTTGCGCGCAGGCGTGCCTGCAGTCAGAATTGATACGCACCAAGGAAATTTGCGCATGCGTAAATTCCTTGAAAAGCAAGGCTTTTCGGCTTGCGGCACCATTTATCTTGAAAGCGGTGCGGCACGTATTGCTTTTGAGCTTGATTTGCGTCCGACGCTGCAAAAAGCCCCCGTCGTATTGTACGAGGACAGAAGCATCGTCATCTGTCAAAAGCCCGTGGGGCAGCCGTGCCAGTCTGATCCCGCACACGAAGACGGCTCGGATCTTTTGACTTGCCTGCAAAATTGGCGGAATGCGTGCGGATATCCGGGGCATGTGTATCTGGTACATAGGCTCGATACAGCAACCGGGGGCGCAATCCTGTTTGCCAAGGACCGCGACAGCGCGGCAAGACTTGGCGGCATGGTGGTTGGCAAGCAGATCTTTAAGCAATATTTAGCCGTCGTACACGGCACACTTGCGCCGCTTGACGGGCGTATGGATGATTATCTGTATCACGACAAGGCAAAGAATAAGGCGTTTGTTGTGGATTCCGCACGCAAGGGCGTCAAGCAGGCAAGCTTGCGCTATCGTACCCTGGCGCAAAGCGGGGAGTGCTCCTTGGTAGAGGTTACCTTGGAAACGGGGCGTACGCACCAGATCCGCGCGCAGCTTTCGCACGCGGGGCATCCGCTGCTTGGTGACGGCAAATACGGTAGCAGGGAAAAGGGCTGCACGACTGCGCTTTGGGCTTACAAGCTCGGCGTAGAAAGCCCCGCCAAGCGGCATTACAAGGAGGCACTCAGTATGCCGCCAAAAGCATATCCGTGGAATTTGTTTGATATATAAGGAGGTTAGCATGGCATTTCCGAAGAACTTTTTATGGGGCACCGCAACCAGCGCGGGACAGATAGAGGGCGGGGCAACAGCCGACGGCAGAACGCCCAGCATTTGGGACACTATGGCCGGGAAGCCGGGTAAGATCTTTGGCGGACACACACCCGACGTTGCTTGCGACAGCTATCACAAATTTGATCGTGACCTGCAAAATCTGTGCGATCTCGGTGTAAACTCCTATCGTATGTCGATCTCTTGGTCGCGCGTGCTGCCGGGCGGTACGGGCGAACTCAACGGGGCGGGCATAGACTATTACAGACGCGCATTTGAGTCGCTCTTGGAAAAGGGAATTGCTCCCTGCGTCACGCTCTATCATTGGGATCTGCCGCAGGCTCTTGAGGACAAGGGCGGTTGGGTTAACCGCGACTCAATCGAATGGTTTGGCGAGTATGCCGATAAGATGTTCCGTGCTTACGGGGATATCGTGCCCATGTGGGCAACCGTCAACGAGCCCATTGCAACCTACGTGGGCTATGCGCTGGGAGGCTTTGCACCGGGATATACCAATGAAGCGTGGGGCAATCAGGCACGCCATAATATCCTTGTCGCACACGGTAAGGGCGTGCAGGCGTTCCGCGCGAACAATCTACAAAACAGCCAAGTCGGTGCAGTCATCGATATCTGGAAGCGTCACGCGCTGACCGATTCGCCCGAGGATATTGCGCTGATGATGGATCAGGACGAGCGCAATTGGAAGTTCTATTGCGATCCCTTGTATGCAGGACGCTACAGCGATTACATCCTGGAGCATTTGGAGCGCGAAGGCACGCTGATGCATATTGCCCCCGGGGATTACGAAATTATGAGCCAAAAGACGGATTATTTTGGTCTGAACGTATATAATCGCGTTCCCGTGACGCATAATCAAAAGGTGCAGGCGGATTTCTCGCAGGGCGGCAACTTCTTAAACAACCGCACCGAGTACTATCCCAAGGCGGTCTACGACGCGATCGTGATGCTCAAGGATATGTACAAGCTGGAGATTCCGTTCTACATCACGGAAAACGGCACGTATTTTGAGGGAGAAGAGCCCGTGGGCGCGGACGGCATGATCCATGACGACGACCGCATTCGTTACGTTGCAGGCTTCCTTGAATGGCTGGAAAAGGCGATTGACGAGGGCTACGACGTGCGCGGCTATTATCTGTGGAGCTTGATGGACAACTTTGAGTGGAGCGCAGGCTATAACTTCAAGTTCGGCATCATGTCCTGCGACAGAGAGGGCAATACCGCGTGGAAAAAGAGCGCGCATTTCTACAAGGATTTTATCAAGTCGCAAAAATAATCAAAAAAATCAAAAAAATTTGAAAAATTTTCAAAAAACGCGAAACTATTTGCTATTTTTGTCGTCTATATAAGTAGAGAATGTTTTACATCGGGGAGGGATTACGTTGAAAAAGATCTTTTGGGCAGTTTGGACAGCAGTGTGCACGGTGTGGGTAAGCATGGTATGCACGTGCCCGATATCTGCAAGTGAGCAGATGAGCAGAGCCACGGAAAGGGTGCTTTTCACCATGGACGTGTACCAGACCGTCTGCATTATCATCGTGATCACCGCCATCGTGCTGTTCGTGGCATTCCATATCGCCAAAGCTGTGCTCAAAAAAATGCTCGTTTCCCCCGATGATAAGGATGAAGACGACAAGAAACAGGATGAGAAAAATAAATAATGGCATCACAACCGTCACGGAAGATTCCGTTACGGTTGTGATTTTTTTACAACTTCGTGTCATAATATTTGGTAATTTGTAGGCTTGACATACGTTCCCGAAAGTGTTATACTATACTTGCCAAACTAACTGAATAAACGTGATAATGGGTGTACTATCTTTATTTTTAAAAAATAAGGATAGATATGCTCTTTTTCCGCATTCTATTATTATTGACGAATTTGATAAAATGCAAATTCCTCTTATCGGTAATAATGGAGTGCTTACACCCTTTTTCACGTTAAGTTAGTTTGGCGACTATTGGAGTTTGCGTTTTTGTGCGCTTACTTTGGTAGGCGCACTTTTTATTTTTAACTGAAGGGGGCTTTGAGTCATGTCGCAGTATCTGGGCTTCCAACCGACCAAAAATCCGAATTATTATTTCGTAAGCTATAATAACGAGGACGCAGATCGCGTTGGTGCCATCACGCAAAAAATCGCCGAATCAGGCATCGACCTCTGGTATGATCACGGTATCGATTACGGAACCGATTGGGAAACCGTGATTACCGAGAGAATCGAACACGCGCAGGCAATTGTGCTGTTCTTTACGGAGGGTATTCTGCATAAGAAGCATTCCTACGTACAGAAGGAGTATAAGATCGCAACAGAGTTTTATGACAAACAGATTTTTGTGGTCTTGCTTGATCAGATCAACAAGGAAGAAGTACCGTCAAAGCAGGTTGCCTGGTGGACGGAGATCAATGAAATGCAGTGTATTCCGGGCTATGAATACAAGGATACGGATAGCCTGGCGCAGGACATTGTCGCCGCCTTGCAAGGGAAAGACAAGGCAGGCTTGTTGCCCATAAAGCGCAAAAGAAAGAAAAAGAAAAACGGACGCTTTGGCTGGGTGCTGCCCGTCCTGCTGTCGCTTCTGATCATTGCCGGCGCAACGTTCGGTGCGTTGGCTGCATCCGAATCGCTTGGAAATACTTTTGCATCATTGAATGAATTTGCAGATAAGCTCTTCTCGGGCTTTGGCGCGGAGGAATCGTCTGAAGAGGAAACGGAAGCGCCGACGGAAGAGTCTACCGAAGCGTCGACGGAAGAGCCTACCGAAGTGCCGACGGAAGAACCTACGGAAGAGTCTACGGAAGAGCCTAC
>JAFNZX010000193.1 GCA_017382615.1 Clostridia bacterium
ACCTCATCCTTGTCAAGGCGCAAAAGCAGATAAAAGCCGTCCAGCGGGTACAGCCAATCGGGATGCGCCAGGGCAAGATCGGTGCCGGGGTAGGCGCGCTCGGGCTCCATCCAGAGCAGAAACTTCATGCCCGATGCGTGGACGGTGTCCACCACGTCGTGCAGTCCGTCGGGGTGCTCGTCGGGGCGCACCTGCCAGTTGCCCACCTGCTTGTACCAATCGGCAGCTCCGGGCGTGCCGCCCTTGCCGTACCAGCCTGCGTCGATCCAATAGTAGTTTGCCTTGACGCCGTGGTCCTTGTATTTGTTCAGGTGGTACAAATGCCGCTCGGTCGTCAGTCCCATGCCCTCCAAGGCGAAGGGGAATTGCTCTGCAT
The DNA here is from genome assembly GCA_017382615.1 of Clostridia bacterium. Classification (GTDB taxonomy): domain Bacteria; phylum Bacillota; class Clostridia; order Oscillospirales; family CAG-272; genus SVQP01. The sequence goes on from JAFNZX010000193.1 coordinate 377, forward strand.
CGAACGGGCAGAGCTCGTTTTTGATCAGGCGGCGCAGCTGATTGCTGCCCTGCACGCGAGAGCCGAAAAATTCCATGAGCAGAATGGAGGAGGTACGGATTCTCTCACCGGGATGCAGCTTGAACGCGGTGTATTCCAAGCCCGACTTGATCTCCAGCGTTTCTCCCTGCGCGTGCGCAAAGGAGGCGCGCCACTGTCCCGACCAGCCGATGACGGCGTGCAGACCGCGGTTTTGGGTGTAAAATTCAAAGAAGGGCATCTGTCCGCTGGAGGATCTGCCGCCCATGGGGTGGAAGGAGCGGGAGGTACCGAGGGACATGTTGGTGGGGTGCACCTTGCATTCCTCTGCAATGCGATCGGAGCGCAGGTATGCCTCGTATCCCGCGCAGCCGTCGGTATCGTACATGAATAGGGGCGGCGTTTGCCCGGGAACTTCGGCAAAGCACCAGGTCGCGTCACAGTCGAGGATGTCGCTGATCAGCCCCGAGTCGTATTCGCCGCGGTTCTCAAAGTACAAAAGCCAGGAGATCGCGTGATATGCGGGATACTCCTTGACGTGCAGCTCGATGCACAGACCGTCGGAAAGCTCGTACAGGCGACCGTATTCGGTGCTTGTGACCTTGGCATCGGCAAGATCAAAGGGCTTGCCCCTATATTTGAATGAAAAACGAGGAACGAGATTCATACGTTGTTCTCCTTTCGCTTGCTTGCGTGTGGTTGTAACCGTATTATAAATCATCGCGGTGGGATTGTCAAGGAAATGAGACAAATAGACAGAAAATACAGACTAAAATACATATATTGTTTGTGCATGCTTGACAAATTAGGCGGGGGCATGATAAAATAAATGTGCATCAAACACATTTTTAGAGTGGGAAGGGAAGGGAATAACGCATGACTTCAAAAAGAATTTTGTGCTGTATATTGGGATTTTCCTGCCTTGTGGGAAGTCTTTTTGCCTGTAATACGAGCAGTGAAACGGAGGAGGAGACAACCGTTCAAAGCGTGACGCAGGAGGTTACGACCGAGGCGCAGACCGAGCAGCAAAAGCCTGATCCTCTGCCGTACCTGATTCCGTATCCGGATCGTATCAACCTTGCAGAGCTGGACGCGGCAGTATTCAAGGCAGCGTTTAAGCGTGGCACGGCGACCGCGATCAGCCAAGTGGAGCTGGGCTTGCAGGCAATGGCGAAAAGCGAGTCGCGCGACCCCGGCATTGCGTGGGATGCGAACAGCATGTTCAAGGCAGCGGGATACCCCCTGGACGAGCAGAGTGGAAATTACGTGCCGTTTACGCCCGAGGAAAAACGCGTGATCGTTTTCAAGGTGCAAGCTGAGTGGGGCGGCGCTTTTGAAATGTTTTATGCAACCAACGAGCGCACGACCGCTAAGGGAAAATTCTCCATGACCGAAATTTACGGCGGTGACAGTGAGTTTTTCGGGGAGCGCGTTTGGCAGTACGTCATTTTTGAGGCGACAGAGGACACCGAGGACTGGTGCGTGCGCTTCAACGACGGATTCAGGCTGGATTACTCCAATTTTGTCAATAAGGGCAACCTCTTTTATATTGAGCAGATCGCATTCTGCGCCGACCGCGCGGAAGCAGAGGCGTACATTGCAGAGGACAGAGGCGAAATACCGCCCGTGCCCGAGGTCGCGGCAGGATATTACGTTTGTCTGTACGAGGACAGACTGCATCTGCCCGAGGATAACGTCAAGGGCGAGGTGTATGCAACGCTTGAGGAAGCAAAACAGGATTGCGACAAGTATATGAAATATGGCTATCGCGTGGCAAACGAGAAGGGAGAGGTCGTATATACGCCCTATTCGCTGTTGCAGTGCGATCTGCTGCGTGAAGGGTACTACATCGTTACCTATGCAAGGGAGAACGATTTCAAATACGGAGACTCCTGCACCAATCCCGGTATCAATCACGCGCCGCACCGTACCAGCTGTGACCGTCTTGTGGACTGGATATTGTACCGTGCCGGCTTTACCGATCAGCCCTTGGTGCAGGGCAAGGTGGTGTCAAATCTGCCTGCGTGGTGTGAGGAGATGGGCTTTGAAAAGATCACGAATATCAAGGATCTGCAGGCGGGTGACATCATTTTCGTGCGTCCGCATGCCGACGGCGGACCGCAGCATACCTTTATGTTAGCATCCGATTATAAGGACGGCAGCGCGCTGCGCTACGACCACGGCTCGGATTCTCGTATTATGAACAGAAAACAGCCCACCAAAGAGCCGATCAGCTATGCTGACGCACCGTTCATGTACGCATACAGACCCGTAGTGACCGAGGAAAACAATATTTACTACGCACAAAGATATGCAAACGGACAGTAAGTAAAGGAAAGGAGATCAAGTTATGAAACACATAGGGAAAAAGCTTTTACTGGGTCTTTTATGTGCCTCCATGATGCTTGGCTGCTTTGCCTGCAGGGAAGTCGAGCAGGGCGGACAGACCGACAGTGAGCAGGAAACGCAAGCACCCTCTGCAGAAGAGGTCGATCGCAACCAACCGCAAAAGGGACCGTTTGGAAACACGACCGAGCTTAGCTTTGAAAAGCAGAGCGTGACCGAGATTGAAAAGGTGGTCGCAGAGGAATACAAATACTCTGCCTCGGATGGCAGTATGGTATTTACGATCGGTGAGGGAAGAGCCAAGGGCGAGATCGTCTCGCTGACCGCCAACACGGTAGCCAACTTCAATATCGGCGTCAAGTTCAATGAGAACGTGGTTGCCAAGTATGAGTTCAAGCTGCTCTCCACGGCACCCGACGAGGCGGATTACGATACCGCATACCTTGGCTTGCGCTTGTCCGGTACGGGCAGTGCACCCAATCATGAATCCGCGCGCGTGTGGATTTTGATGAAGGACCAAAAGATCGGTCTGCGCACGGGAAAATGGCCGAATTGCACTATGGTGCAGTGCCCCGTAGACTTTTCCAAGGGCGTTTCGCTGATCGTGGAGGACGATCCCGTTTCCAACGTGATCTCCATGTATTACAATGAAAACGGCACCAAGACTCCCTTGGCAAAGTTGGTTATTTGCGATGATAAGCTGGAATTTTATCTGGAGGGAAGTGACGCTCCCGACATCACCGAGCCGCTTGAGGAGCCGGTGCCCAGAACGGGATACGCGCGTATTTGGACGCACCATATGGAAAAAGCAGTTAAGATCAGTAATATGAAGGTGTCGGGACAATCCACCGTTTCGACCACAGAGCCCGTGGACATGCTCAATTCCCGCGACGTGTTTGCCGATACGTGGGTAGCAACCGATGACGTAGGCCGCGTCACGCCCGTTGGCGGTGATACCGCTGCACCGAGCGATAAGAAGGTGGGTATCTTCTATTTCATGTGGCACAACGCCACCGAGCAGGGACAGCACACGCTCTACGACCATACCGCCGCATATTTGGAGGGCGGCGTGGACGCTGTGTGGGATCTCGTTCCGCAGGGTCCCCTTGGCTTTGCGCACTACTGGGCACAGCCGTATTTCGGCTACTACAATTCGGATGACGAGTGGGTCATCCGCAAGCACGGCTATATGCTTGCCGAGGCGGGCGTGGATTTCATCTACGTGGATGCCACCAACGGCATTATTTACGAGCACAATCTGGAAACGCTGCTGCGCGTATGGAGCGAGATGCGCACCGAGGGGTATAACGTGCCTCAGATCTGCTTCCATTGCGGCAACACCGAATCCTTAGCGGCATCCTCTTTGAATTTCCTTTGGAATAATTACTATTCCACGGGTAAGTATGCGGATATGTGGTTTATGTGGGAAGGCAAGCCGCTGATCTTCTTCCCCGACATCTTAAAGCGTTCGCTGCCCGATGAAATGGTGGATTTCTTCACCGCGCGTCAGAGCTGGGCGTTTACCTCGGATAGCTGGTACACCACCAAGGACGGCAAGGGCAGATGGGCGTGGGCGGATATGTATCCGCAGTCGCCCGGACTTTCTCCTTCGGGTGAGGTAGAGCAAATGATCGTCATGTGCGGCTTCTGGGCAAACGGCAGCGCGGGCACAAACGGCGGTCGAAGCTATACCAAGAAGAACGGTATTCCCGACTACGAGGGCGATTGGGACTTTGGATACGCACTCATGAACACCACCTCGGGTCTGGGTCTTGCATTCCAGGAGCACTTTGATTATGCAAAGGAGATCAATCCGCCTCTGGTCATGATCACGGGCTGGAACGAATGGTGGGCAGGCCGCTGGGGCGGCGGTGCGGGCAATCCCGCGCAGGGACAGACCATTTGCAACGAATACCGCGTGGACGAAAAGAATCCCAAGTACCAGTGGTACTACGTGGACGCCTTCAACACCGAGTATTCTCGTGACATCGAGCCCATGACGGGAGGATTTAACGATAACTATTTCTATCAGATGGTGCAGAATATCCGTCAGTACAAGGGCTCTCGTGCGCAGGAGGCTGCGTTTGAGCAATGGGCGATTGATATTGAGGGCGACGTGGGACAGTGGAACATCGTTGGCCCCGAGTACCGCGACTATCAGGGTGACACCGCGCACCGCGACCACTTCTCTTACGTGGGTGACTTCCGCTATATCAACACCTCGGGCAGAAACGATTTCGTCACCGCCAAGGTATCGTCCGATGCGGAAAATCTGTATTTCTTTGCAGAGTGCGCTGCGGATATTACCGCAGCCGAGGGCACGAATTGGATGAACCTCTTTATCGACGCGGACTGCAACGCACAGACCGGCTGGTACGGCTATGATTACCTGATCAACCGCAGCCGCGACGGCAAGAACGTTTCCGTAGAAAAGTTCGTGGGCAAGGATACCTGGGAGCTGGAAACGGTCGGGCAGGGTGAATATAACCTGCGCGGCAAGTTCTTGCAGATCAAAGTAGCGCGTCCTGTTATGAATCTGGGTGACACCTTTGATTTCAAGTGGGCGGATAATTCCGTTGTTGACGGCAATATCATGCATTTCCTCGATCAGGGCGACACCGCACCCAACGACCGCTTCAATTACCGCTACACCACGGTGCAATCCGAGGTCAAGACGCCCGAATGCCTTGCCGAGGATATGATTGTGCTCAAGGCAGGCTCGTACTACGCGTTTGCAGGCGGCAAGCAGGTCAGATTGGATGCTTCCAGCACCAAGGCGACCCTGATGGGCAGAGGCAACGAGTTCTATCTTCCCAAGGCGTTTGTGGAAGAGGTCATCGGCGTTTCCTGCGAGGGCTTGACTACCTATGATCACTACGGTATTACCTACGTCATGCCCGCCGAGGCGATTGCAGCGGCAGGCAAGGCAATCACCATCACCGCCGAGGGCTTGGTGGTCATCTCCACCACCGCCATCGAGGACGGCGACGTGCTGACAACCTTATACAGAGCGTTGATGTAATTGTAATATATAAAAGAACCGCACTGCTATGGGGATGCGGAAATAGCGGTGAAATAAGTAAAGCAGAAGTCTTTGTAGGCTTCTGCTTTTGCTATGGAGATATTACGCGCAGAAACCGATTGTATTCGCACTCTCCCCCCTGCGCTTGGAACAAGCCTGCGCCAGCCTTCCCCCCTCCCGGAGGGGGGCTCTGATGGTAGCTTCGCGTCCTTCTAAACCGACACTCAACTGTCAACGGTAACTTGAGGTATCGAAATCTGTGTGAAAACCGATAATTCAGCGGTCA
>JAFNZX010000194.1 GCA_017382615.1 Clostridia bacterium
CCCTCTGCATCGGTCGGGGCAATCCCGAGAGCTGCACAAAGGCGCGCGTGAATGCCACCGTTGGCGTCGTACCCGATGGGCACGCGGTCGGTTTTTTCAAACTCAAACGTCCTGCGCACGCGCTCGCGCGAGGTCATGGTTTCATGGGCTTTTTCTATGATCATGACGTTCTCCTTAGTTGAGCGTGATCTCAAGCATTCTTGCTTGGTAGTCCTCGGTAAAGTGTACGGTTAAAGTGTCTGCGTCAAGCGTGCAGGTCGTGCCGCGCGCGTTTTGGGGGTAAGCGACGCGTGCGCATACGGGCTGCAGGTCTGCCAGCGGAATGCGCAGCTCCCGCTCGCCGCCCAGATTCCAAACGGCAAGCAGCAATTTGTTCTCGTGCAAAAGTCCCGCTGCCACCTGCTTTTTGCCAAAACGGGCAAGGCCCAGCGGCAGATAGGGTACGGCAACCTTCTTAAAGGCGGTCATGCCATCGTAAAAATCAAGCCCCTCCTTGATCAGCGCGAGCTTGCCCTCGTGCAAAAGCTCAACGTGGCTGGCAAGGTGAATGCGGCCCAGCAGGCTGTTGACCATGTTCATAATGATCTGCTCGTCCGAAATATTGGCGTTGACCCATTCCGCGGTGGGGGTAAAGCCGGGGGTGTCCGTGCCTACGGGATAGCTCCACACGGCTGCCTGCTCGGGAAGGACGGCAGAGAGCACGTTGCCTGCAATGTAGGGGTAACGCAGGTAGCTTGTCTGGTCGGAGGTGGAAACGATCGAGAAGTGCGAGAGCGTGGCGTAGTCCATGCGCATACCGCCCGAGGAGCAGGTTTCAAACAGCACGTCGGGGAAGGTCTTGCGCAGACGGTCAATCCATGCAAGGTAGGCGCGTGCGTGGCTCTCAAGACCCTCGCCCGGGGTCAGCGCGTCCTTGTCCGTGCCAATGCCGCAGTCCTCGTTAAAGTCCATTTTAATGTAATCTGCTCCGTAGTCCTGTATCATGCGGCGAATGGACTCGGTCATGTATGCAATTACTTTGGGGTTTCTGTAGTCAAGGAAGTAGCGGTTCATGACGCCGATTCGTTTGCCGTGACGCTGTAAAAAGCAGTCGTCATCGTAATATTCCAGCATTTCGGCGCACTTTGTGCCAATGATCTCGGGTTCAATCCAAAGTCCCGCCTTCATGCCAAGCGATCGGATGTAGTCGGTGGTTTCGCGCACGCCGAGAGGAAAACGCTTGTTGCTCTGCTTCCATTGTCCCACGAAGGGATAGATGATGTTCCCGTCCTCCTCGTTGTGCCAGCCGCAGTCAATGACGTAGTATTTGACGCCAAGCGCGCTGATGGTGGGCGCGTATTTGCGCGTGGTTTCAGCCGAGGGGCTGTCCCAGGAAAGGTGCATGTATTCGTTGAAGATGGAGGGCAGGGCGGCGTCGGGCTTGCATTTGCCCGCGATGTGTCTGCGGCACTTGGTCATCTCTGCCAGTACGTCGTTGAGATCTGCGCCAAAGGCAAGAGAGATTGAGGGTGCTGTGTACGTCTCTCCGTAAGAGAGCTGCTTGCTCCACGCGCCGTGCGAGGCGTTTGCACCGCCTAAGTAGAGGTAGTAGGTCGGACCCAGATCGCCGATTTCATAGTACCAGGATTGGCTGGATTCGATCTGGAACATCATGGCGCTGCTGCTTGCATCGCCAAAGATGAGTCCCTGCGGCAGGGCTTCCTTGGTAGACCAAGAGCCCACGTTGCTAAAGGCAATGCGCTTTTGGCTCTGCCCACCCATGCGGTAAAGTCCGTGCTCGTCAAAGCTGCGGGTGTCGGGCTGGCATTCGGCGTGGTGGCTTTGTACGAACTTGGTAAAGCGCAGCTGCTCGGGCGTGTCGAAAGCTCCAATGCCGTGCAGGACAAAGGAGGAGACCTCCTCCAGCACGATGGGCTGCGGACAGACGCACTTGACGCAGTTTGTCACGTGCACCGCGTCGCAGTCGTCATAGGAGAACAAAAGGGTAGTGACTTCGACCAATGCACTCTTTTGTACGATGACGAGCGAGTTTTCGGTCAGCACGTGCGAGACGTAGCGCAGCTTGCGCCCCTCGGACGAGTTGACCATTTTGACGCCAAGGTGCGAATCCTTGACAAAGCCCGCTACCTGCACCTCGCAGAAAATGCCGTCGGGATTTTGCGCAATGTTGCCCGCCCTTACAAGGCGGATAGTGTCGTTTTGTATGCAAAATTGCAATTGCTTGAAATCAATAATCATGATTCGGTTTCCTCCAATGCTTGGGATTTTGTTTGCTGCGCCTTCTCCTTCGCGCGCAGCACACCGTGCAAAATCAGCAGCGCGGTGATGGGCAGGGCAATCAGGGCAAGCGGCAAGAGCGCAAATATCACGTCAAAAAACAGCTTCATAAAAGAATCTCTCCTTTCATTCAAACAGCGCGGGGCAATCTTGGTGCGCCTTATAAGCGCGCACGTACTCGCAAAGCCAACGGTAGTATAGGTCACCGTGACCGCCCTGCATGGGCTCAATATCGCGGCTGAATTCTTGGTTAAAGTTATCGGTAAAGACGTATCTGCCGCCCACGCAGAACAGCTGTGCGCACCATTCGTTCCACCAGGTCAGGGTGACGATCTTAGGGCGAGTGTCAAAGGCGGTCTGCCATTGCGCATGCCAGAATCTGCCGCCCTGCCTGCCGTGCGCGGTGTCGGTGTGCGACATATAGGTGGATTGCATGGCAACGGACACGCCCACGTGCTCGGGTGTGCCGTCCTCGGCATAGCAAACCGTGGCGCGATTATCGGGCTCCAGATAGCTCCATTGTCCCGTTTTGACCTTGCCCTGCAAGCCGTACATGGCGCGGGTGGTGAATTTTTCGGTTTCGCTTGTTTTATAGTTCCAATGCAGGATAAAGGGCTTGCCGTCGCGATAGACGAAGCAGTCCTTCCATTTTTCTTGTCCGTAAAATCTGTCGTAGAAGACGTCAAAAGCGTCGGGGGAGTTGGGCCACATGACCACGTAAGGCGTCGAAAGCCCCTCTGCGCGCATTTCCACAATGGTATCAAGCAGCGCAACGGTGGAGTATTGCACGTGGCTGTTCCAGAATTCGGTGTGCCTGACCGAGCTACCGTCCACAAAGGTAAAGTCGGCAATGATAAAATCAATGCCCGCTTCTTGCAAAAGCGTCAGATTGCGGCGGATGGCAGATTTGTCGGTTGAGCGGTAGTAGCCCTGCGCGGGCGTGCCCCAGTAGTGAAATCTGCCAATTTCATTGTGCTGATCTCCTTCCTTGCCAAAGCCGTATTGCTCGCTCCAGCCGTATTTTTCGGTCAGCTCGGTCACGTTTGGCACGTAGCCGATGGGGGTGTTGCCGCTGCCGTGCACGGCGTTAAACCACATGGTATAGCAAATGCCGACAAGGTCGGTGCGGTTTGTAATATCAAGACCGTATGCTTTCATAATTTCTCCTTTTTTGATGGACGCGCGGCAATTCATTCCGCATTCTTTTTCTTGGCTCGCCGGGTGACGAACGGCAAAACGATCCATCGCCACCGCCACGTACGCCTGCGGGCGCGATAGGCTTTCCTGATCGCTTTGCTTTCGGGGTGTTCCTTGTGTGCTGCTTCCCATTTTTCCAGCTGAAA
>JAFNZX010000195.1 GCA_017382615.1 Clostridia bacterium
GGATGCCCTCCAAGAGCACCACACCCGCGCCAAGCAAGCACAGATGCACCGCCATGGGCGCAGATTCGGGGCCTACGGTCTGCGATTCGTTGCCAAAGAGGTCGATGCCCGCATCGGCAAGCACGTGTGCAGCTTCCAACGTCAGCGTTGCATCACCCTTGATCAGCAGCTTTTTGCAGTTCCCTGCCACGGACAGCATTTCTTTTGCATGCTCTGCCGAGATATCGCCCCGGTGAGAAATCACGCACGCCATGCCAACCGTAGCGTCAAGCGGCAGCTTGTCCACCGTATCACCGCCCGCAATAAAATGCGCAGGCGCATCCACGTGCGTGCCGTTGTGGGCGCACATGGAAAAGGCGGTCAGATTGATCACGTCGCCCGCATCCAAGGACGCAAGCACCTCTCGCGCAGGTGCGGGGTCGCCCGGATAGACCGCGCAGGTAAATACCTCTTGGGAAATGTCGTAAAATTGCATAGTGTTCCCTCTTTCGTTGTTTGATACCATTATAACAAGAAAATGCATGAAAATCAAGAGAAAAGTAATATTTTGAGAGAATACTATTCTGCTGCGAATTCCAAATTCGCATACATAAGTTGACAAAATCCGAGTTTGGGTATATAATTGTCTTGTTTAGAATATCATTTGGAGGGCTGTTTCATGGAATCAAACAAATCAAGACTTTTAGCCGCAATATTGGCATATCTTTTAGGCATGTTTGGTGCTGACTTGTTTTATCTTAACAAAAAGCAACAAGCAATTTGGCAGCTGGTACTGACATTATCCATCTTTCCGTGCATGATACTCATGATGATCTGCGCTTTTTTAAGCTGGTTAATCGTTCCGATTTTATTTATGTTTTTGTTTGGAATGATTGCATTAGCTGCCATGCTTGCGGGTATGATTTGGTGGATCGTCAGATTTATAAAAATCCTCGCAGGTGAAGAAACCGACGATCAAGGTAACAAGGTCACAAGTTGGGAAATCAAATAAACACAGGAGAAAATATGAAAGTATTATTGATCAACGGAAGTCCGAATGCAAACGGCAACACGGCAATGGCTTTGCGCGAGATGGAAAAGGTGTTTTCCGAGCAAGGGATCGAGACCGAGTGGATTCACGTGGGCAACATGGCAATTCGCGGCTGTCTTGCCTGCCAGACCTGCTACAAAAACGCCAAGTGCGCCATTGACGACATTGTCAACGAGGTGGCGAAGAAATTTGAAGCATGCGACGGCATGGTGGTGGGCAGCCCCGTATATTACGCGGGCGCAAACGGCACGCTGACCGCTTTCCTCGATCGCCTTTTCTACAGCACGCGCTTTGACAAGCGCATGAAGGTTGGCGCTGCGGTGGTTGCGGCAAGACGCGGCGGTCTTTCCTCGACCTTTGACCAGCTCAACAAATATTTCACCATTTCGGGTATGCCCGTGGCATCCGGTCAGTATTGGAACAGCATTCACGGTGCAAAGCCCGGTCAGGCGGCGGAGGATGCCGAGGGCTTACAGAGCATGCGCACCTTGGCAAACAATATGTCTTTCCTCATCAAGAGCATTGACCTTGGCAAGCAGCAGTTTGGTTTGCCCGAGCGCGAAAAGCACGTTTACACCAATTTTGTCAGATAAAATAAAAACACGGGCGACCGGTGGTCGTCCCACAAAACAGATATTGCGTATTTCCCCCGAGCGGCAATCCCAAGGGATCAGACAGAGACGACCAATGGTCGCCCCTACAGGTTTTAACGATATTCCTTGCATAAAAAGGTGAATGTTTTTTGGTACCAAAAAGAACGGTCTGCTTCATGTAGACCGTTCTTTTTATGCAAATTTTCTCTTACGCCTTGGTGGCAAGGTAATCGCACACGTCCTGTACTGTAACGAACTGTACGGGCTCGGTGAACTGGAAGCCGAACGCGTTCTCAATCTCCATTGCCAGCAGCATGATGGACAGAGAGTCCAGTTTGAGGTCTTCCATGAGCTTGGTTTCGGGGGTGACGGTGGAAACGTCAATTCCGGGAGTCACTCTTTCGATGATTTCTTTGAGTTTTTCAAGCATGATAATGTTATCCTTTCTTGATGCGGGAGCAAGCCCCCGCCCTACGTTATATTTTCTTGATATAGCTTCTACGGCGTTTATGCTGGGTAGCATCAAAATACTTCCATTGCGCCATGACCTGCGTATTGGTTTCGAGATTGAGATTGGTTTCGGCATATTCGACCTTGCCGCTTTGCAAATATTTGATCATCTCCCAAAGCATGACGGCATTGACGCCCGCATTCTGATATTCGGGCAGCACGGCAATCAAGCCAAGGTCCAGCACGCGCGGCTTTTTGGCTGCGCGCAGCACGCGGATCAGTGCGCCGGGAGTCAGTCTTCCCCCGCTCTTTTGCAAGGCTTCACCGATACCGGGAATGCACAAGGCAAACGCGACCACGCGCTCGTTTTCGTCGCACAGGATCATAAGATACTCCTTATTCAGTATCAGCATGAACTGGTCGATCATTTGCTTTTTCATGCTCTCGGTAAACGGCACTGTGCCGAACAGGTGACGGTAGCACTCATCAAGGCACTCAAAAAAGCCGTCCTTATAAGTGTTGATATACTTGCGCTTGGACATTTCAGAGGCGTCCACCACGTGCAGCCCCGAAAGCTCCAGCGCACGCTCGGCAACTCTGCCAAGCATGGGATTGGGGTTGCTCGGTGCACGCAAGCGATGCTCCAGCCAGTCGATTTCCTTTTGGTAGCCGCAGGCCTCCAGCAACGCGGGATAGTAGTCGTAATTATACTGCTCCTCAAACGTGGAGAGCTGATCAAAGCCCTCGATCAACAGCCCCTCGCGCTCCAGATCGCTGTAGCCAAGCGGTCCGCAAACGGTGTCCATGCCCTGCTCCCTTGCCCAATTTTCCACAGCGTCAAACAGCGCTTTGGCAACTGCCGCGTCATTGATCGCATCAAAGCGGGTAAAGCGCACGCGCTTCTCGCTTCTCAGCTCGTTGGACTGTCTTTGCAGAATGCCCTGAATGCGCCCAACCACCTTTTGGCCTTGCATGGCAAGGAAAAACACGGTATCGCAGGTATCGCTGTAGGCGTGGGTTTGTCGAAACTGCGCTATTTCGTCAGCATACAAGGGCGGGACGAAATACGGGTTATCCTTATATAGCTTTAACGGGAATTCTACGAAGGCTCTTTTTTGCGCCCGCGTGGTTACCCGTACGATTGCAATATCCTTCATAGGCAAAATTATTCGAGAGGCTCATCCTCGCGACGCAGGAACAAAAGTCCGTATCCTGCCAGCCAAGGCCCGTTATGGCAGCCGCTGACGGGGGAGGTAATGACCTTTTCATGGTTGGTTTTAATGTCATACTTCTTTTCGATCTCTACAAGATCTTCAAGCAGCGAGGTACCCGTGTAGGTATGCCACAAGAGATAATCCTTAGGGTCACGGTCACCGATCATTTCCTTGACTACCTCGCAGGATCTTGCCAAAGCCTTCTTGGGGGTACGCACACTCTGCAACGCCACGATCTCACCCTCGTGCGTAAAGTGCACCACGGGGCAGATATTCAGCATCTTACCCATGAACGCCTTACCGCCCTTGAGTCTGCCGTTATAGATCAGGTAGTCCAGACGCGCATCAACGCCCACGAATTCCTGGTGATTCATCATCCAGGCAATTTCCTTGAGAATGGTCTCGGTAGGAATGCCCTTCTGCACCATTTCGGCAGCCTTGATTGCCAGCATGCCCTCGCCAAAGCAAGCAATCTTGGAGTCGATAACGTAAATATCCATCTTGTCCTTATACTGCTCGCTGATCAGACGAATGAGATTCCACGTGCCGCCCAGGTACGCGCTCAGCGAAATGACGATGACTTCCTTGCAGCCTTCCTCGTATGCTCTGTCAAAGCAAGCCTTGATCTCATCTTCGGTAGGCATTGCAGTTCTGGGCAGATTGTTCTTGGGATCCTCCAGCGTTTCCAGCTCCTTGTAGAATGCATCGGGATCGAGGTCAAGTCCCTCCAAGTATTCCTTGCCCTTGAAGAGCACGTGAATACGGATGATGTCAATACCGAGCTGACGGTAACGTTCGGGAGCGTATTCGATACAGCCCGTAGAGGTACATACGACTTTTCTCTTGATTTCCATGACAATTCTCCTTTTCTAAATGTCTTTTATCTAATGTCCTTGCCGTCAAACATAGCCTTGTTTCTTGCTACGTTGAGCATGATGGCAGAGGTGTTTTTGATAGAATCTGCATTCGCAGCACCGTGTGCCTTGATAATGGGCTTACCAACGCCAAGCAGCTGCGCGCCGCCCAGCGAATTGAAATCGTAAATGCTCATCAGGTAGCCAACCAGCTTCATGATCTCGGGGTTGCCCGTCTTTTTGCCGTATACAACGATATCTGTAATAATTCTCTTTGCGATACCCTCGGAGTTTTTCAGTACCTGGTTACCTGCAAAGCCGTCCGCCACCAGCACGTCGCAGTCGCCCGAGAGCGCGTTTGTGCCCTCAATATTGCCTACGAAATTGAGCTTTTCGTCCGCCTTGAGCAGCGCGTGCGTTTCCTTGACCAGCTTGTTGCCCTTGGTTTCCTCCGCACCGTTGGAAAGCAAACCCACGCGGGGATTTTCAACGCCGTAGCACTCGCGCATCAGATCCGAGCCCATGTGTGCAAATTCCACCAGCATAGCAGCGGTACAGTCGATATTTGCACCGGTATCCACAAGGCAGGTAAAGCCGCCCTTTGCTGCGGGCAGAATGGCTGCAAGCGCAGGTCTGCGCAAGGGCTTGGCGGGCACGTAGCGAAGTGCGCCCGCAATCAGCGCACCCGTACTGCCTGCGTTGATCAGACCCAACAGATCGTCACGTGCTGCAAGTGCCTGCAGCGCCTTGACCAAAGAGGACTCCGGCTTTTTGAAAATTGCCTCCATGGGGTTATCGTAATTGGTAATGGCGTCGGGCGCGTGCACGATTTCAATACGATCTGCATCGTGCTCAACGGTAGCAAGATACGCGCGGATGACCTGCTCGTCACCAAACAGCGCGACCGACAGCTCGGGATTCTCTGCAAGTGCCATCAAAGCTCCCTGTACAATGGTTTCGGGGCCCTTATCACTGCCCAACGTGTCTATTGCGATCTTATAAGTTGCCATATTTTCCTCCTATCATTCTACAGCGACGAGATAACGGTATACCTGCTGACCGCCCACGAATACTTCCACGGTCAGATCCTCGTACGCGTCCTCAATCGCCTCGGTCATTGCTTGTCTTTGTTCCTCGGTCACGTCCGCGCCGACGAAAAGGGTCAGAATTTCTCTGTCCTCGATATCCTCTATCTTGGCAAGCATAGCGCACATAGCTTCCTGCTCGTCAGCCAGAGAGCATACCAGCTTACCGTCAAGAATGCCGATTGCCTCGTCCTTCTTAACCTGCACGTCACCAATCACGGTATCGCGAATGGCAAAGGTAATCTCACCGGATACCACGGCGTTTTTCGCCTCGGTCATGTACTCCACCTGCTCATCAGCATCCTCCAGCTCGGAATTGAACACGGCAAGCGCACTGTATCCCTGCGGGAAGGACTTGGTGGGCACAACGCGCACGTCGATATCCTCGCAAAGCGTTGCCGCCTGCTGCGCGGTCAGAAGGATGTTACCGTTATTGGGCAGCAGCAGCACGTGATCACAGTCAAGCTGTCCGATCGCGTCCACAAAATCCTCGGCACTGGGGTTGGCTGTCTGTCCGCCATCGATGATAATATCCGCACCCAACTCAGAGAAAAGCGCGTGCATGCCCTCTCCGCTTGCCACAGCGATGACGCCGTAGGGCTTATGAATCTTCTTTTTCTGTGCAGCGGCAGTTCTCTCGGAATGCTGCAGAGTCATGTTTTCGATCTTGACCTCTAAGAATTCACCAAACTGCTGGCAAAGAATCAGTACGTCGGAGGGGGTCATGGTATGGGCGTGCACCTTGAGCACGTCAGAGTCGCGCAGTGCGACGATGGAATTGCAGTTCTTTGCCTCCAATGCAGCCTTGAACGCATCCACGTCAAACATCTCAGGGTCTCCCTTGGCTCTCTGCAACCTGACAAGTGCCTCGGTGCAATATCCCCATTCGGGTACGCTGTCGGTCGTAAACAGGTCGTAATTAACCGCGGGCTTTGTGCTCTGCACGAGCTCGTAGCCGGTAAGATCGGTCACCTTGCCCGTCAGCGCGTCGCTCATACCGACAAGCATAGCAAGATATCCCGCTCCGCCGCTGTCAACCACGTCCGCCTGCGCCAGCACCGGCAGCATTTCCTTGGTTTTGGCAAGTGCAATTTGGGCACGCTCAATCAAAGTTTCCAAAAGCTGCTCCGCGGTGATATCCTCACTTGCGTTTTGCGCTACGTATTCCGAGCTTTCGCGGAATACGGTCAGAATCGTACCCTCTACGGGGTTTGCCACAGCCGCATACGCGCGCTGAACCCCCGCTTTTAATGCCTGTGCCAGCTCGTATGCGTTCACACTCTCACGCTCTGCAACGGCAGACGCCACGCCCGCCATATACTGCGACAGAATTACGCCCGAATTGCCGCGCGCGCCCAGCACGCAGCCCTTTGCAAACGCTGCCATTTGCTCTCCGACTGTTCCCGACTCACCAAGTCTTGCAAGTCCCCCCTCGAGCGTTTTTGTCATATTTGTACCGGTATCACCGTCCGGTACGGGAAAAACGTTGAGATCGTTGATCTCCTCTATGCGTGCACGCAGACCGCACACGCTGCCCATCAGCAGCGTACGAATGACGCCGCCGTCTATTCTTATCGTTTCCATGTTCCTCTATATCCTTTACTTAGTAGCGGGAAGCAAATTTCTTGACATACGCTCAATATATGCGGCAATGGCACCAAGGTCGGGTCTCTTACCCTCTTCACCGAACAGCCACTGTGCAAGCACGTGTGCCGTACCGCTGATCATAAACGTGGCAGCCATCCTCCGCTCAGTATTCTCGCCGCTCTCGCAAGCCTGCATCAGCTTGCTTTCCAGCTTGGACACAAAAGCTTCCTTTCTGTCACTGTATACTGCGCGCAGCTCCTCCGCATATTTTTCGGTTGCACTCAAAAGCCCCTGCACGTACGCCTTGGGGGACTCAAACAGACTCTTTTTCTCGGAAAACGCATTCATCAGCTTTTCCATACAGCTCTCTTCCAACTCGTTGGCAAGAGCAAACGAATCCACGTAGTGCTTATAAAACGTGGTTTTATTGATCATAGCAAGGTCGCAAATGTCCTTTACCTTGATCTTTTCCAGCGAATACCTTTTGCGCAGCGACAAAAATGCCTGCTTGATCTGATTTTTGGTTTTTACGATGCGCAGATCCATATATGCTTTTATGCTCCTTTCCTTGACTTGCGCCAAAATAAGCAACCAGAGTTGCTTATCCAATTATAGTCGATAAAATACTTTTTGTCAAGATAATACATAAAATTTTCACGGATTTTATTGACGGATGGCGAAAATATGCTATAATATTTGTATATACTTTAATGAATAAAAGCAAAGGAGCACAAAACAATGGCAAAAAGCGTACAGGACATCATGAACCTGATCCGTGAAAACGGCATCAAAATGGTAGACTTTAAAATGGTGGACATCAACGGACAGTACCGCCACGTCACCATTCCCGCACAAAACTTCACCGAGGACACCATGAAAAGCGGCATTGGCTTTGATGCTTCCAACTACGGCTACGCAGTCGTGGAAAAAAGCGACATGGTGTTTATTCCCGATCCCGACACCGCGCAGATCGATCCCTTCTGCGACATTCCCACGCTTACCATGACGGGCGACGCTATGATCATTGCCTCTCCCGAAAACAAGCCCCTGGCACAGTATCCCAGAAATATTATCAAGGCTGCCGTGACGCACATGCAGCAGCTGGGCGTGGCAGACACCATGAAGATTCTGCCCGAGTTTGAGTTCTATCTGTTTGACAACGTTGGCTGGGAGGTCTCCCCCAACTATATCGGTGCGCACGTGGATGCAGAGCAATCCTACTGGAACAGTGACAGCCAGGGACGTGGCGTGATCGTTCCCAAGCAAAAGGCTTACCACGTTGCCAAGCCCTTTGACCGCGCTTATGAGGCAAGAAGCGAGATGTGTCTGCACATGCTGGACGCAGGCATTGAGATCAACTATCATCACCCCGAGGTTGCGGCTTCCGGTCAGTTTGAGATCGAGCCTCAGCTGGGCGAGGTGGTACACATGGCTGACGCGACCATGATGATCAAGTATATCATTCACAACACCGCACTCAAGTACGGCAAGTCAGCCACTTTTATGCCCAAGCCCATTGCAGGTGAAGCAGGCAGCGGCATGCACGTGCATATGCTGCTTTTCAAGGACGGCGCTCCCGTATTCTCGGATGACAACGGTTACGCGCATCTGAGCGAAACCGCGCACTACTTTATGGGCGGCTTGCTTAAGCACATCGCGTCGCTTTGCGCACTGACCAACCCCAGCACCAACTCCTTCAAGCGTCTTGTCCCCGGCTTTGAAGCCCCCGTTACGGTAGGCTATGCAACCTCTAACAGAAGCGCGGTCATCCGTATTCCCGCGTATGCAAAGTCGCCCGACAAGCGTCGCTTTGAGCTGCGCAACCCCGATGCGACCTGCAACCCCTATTTCTGCTATGCGGCAATTCTGATGGCAGGTCTTGACGGCATCAAGAACAAGATCGACCCGCACGCCAAC
Organism: Clostridia bacterium; assembly: GCA_017382615.1. Classification (GTDB taxonomy): domain Bacteria; phylum Bacillota; class Clostridia; order Oscillospirales; family CAG-272; genus SVQP01. The sequence continues at coordinate 8,731 of JAFNZX010000195.1, forward strand.
GGTTGGGGACCCCACGACTTCAACCTTTACCACCTCTCCGACGAGGAAAAGGCAAAGCTGCAGCAGCTGCCTACGTCCCTGCCCGAAGCTCTTGACGCGCTGGAAGCAGACCACGACTACCTGACTGCGGGCGGTGTATTCCCGATCGAGCTTATAAACAATTTTATTAAGACAAAGCGCGAGGAATGCAGAGCCATGGCGGCAATTCCTCACCCCGCTGAGTTTGAAAGATACTATAACCTGTAATGAGAAACAAAAAAAATATCATACTGTTGGTGCTTGCCTCTCTTCTCACAGTTACCTCCTTATTTGGCGCGTGGATAGCTTGGGCAAACACTGCTCTTGCACGAACCGATTACACGGTGACAAGCGAGCGGTTGCCTGCCGCATTTGAAGGCTTTCGCATTGCGCAGGTGGCTGACCTGCACTGTGCGGAATACGATGAAGGCAACCAAAAGCTGCTCTCTATGCTCAAAACAGCCAAGCCCGATATCATTGTGTTTACGGGAGACACGTTCGACGAAAGGCATGCCAACAAAGCACCGACCTTGGACTTCCTTCGTGCATGCACGGAGATTGCGCCCTGCTATTTTATCACGGGAAACCACGAGTGTGCCATGAACCGACAGAACTATTTTGCACTGGAAAAGCAGATCAGCGAAATAGGCGTTTTGGTGCTGCACGCAAAGGCTGTGGAGATTGCACGAGGGGATGCAAGCATTACCCTGCTCGGTGTAGACGACGAGAACTACGAGGGCGTTTTGCACTCCCCCGAGCAGTTACGTGAGCTTGCGGGCACGGACGGTTTTGCAATTCTGCTCTCCCACCGTCCCGAATACTTTTGGCGTTATGCAGAATCCGGAATTGATCTGACGCTTTCGGGGCATGCGCACGGTGGACAGTTCCGCCTGCCCCTGATCGGCGGACTATACGCGCCGGGTCAGGGAGTCTTCCCCGAATACGACAGCGGTGTTTACACCTACGGGCACACACACATGATCGTCAGCCGCGGCATCGGGCAAAGCTCGTTCCCGCTGCGATTCAACAATCGCCCCGAGCTTGTGATCGTGACACTTGACAGCACGGAAAAATAAAATCTAAGGAGCTACCTATGGCAAAGCTGCATTTTCTGAAATCGGTCACCGATACCATCAACACCTCGTTTATCATTGAATCAAACGGCACGCTGCTTGTGTTTGACGGAGGCTTTGAAAGCGAAGAGCCGTATCTTTACGAATATCTCAAAGGCTTGGGCGGACACGTCAAGGCTTGGTTTTTGACCCACTTTCACGACGACCATTTCGGGTGCTTTCTGACCATGCTGCAAAAGCATCCCGACATTACCGTGGACGAGGTCTGCTATAACTTCCCGCCCGATGAGTATCTCGTGCGCTGGGAGCCAAAGCAAAGTCACAATCCCACCGAGGTGTGGCTCACGCTTTTCCGCGAGGCGATTGCCGCGCGCAAGATCCCTGTCGTGACCGCAACGGTCGGTGACGTATATGCATTTGACGAAGGCAACGTGACCGTGCGCGTGCTGCGCACCTACAATACCGCGTTCAATTACATCAACAATTCCTCGACCGTGTTCCGCGTTGAGGTCGATGGCAAGAGCATTCTGTTCCTTGGCGACCTTGAGCCCGACGGCGGCCGCGAGCTGATTGAGACCGTGGATCACGCACTCTTGAAGGCGGATTACGTGCAGATGGCGCATCACGGTCAGGGCGGCGTGGAAAAAGAGGTTTATGAGGTTGTAAAACCCACCTATTGCCTGTGGCCCACCCCCTCGTGGCTGTGGGACAACATGGGCCCCGGCGGCTATGACACGGGAGCTTTTCGCACCGTGATCGTGCGCGGTTGGATCTCTTCTTTGCGCTGCGTCAAAAAGCATTACCGCATGACCGAGGGCACGCAGGTCATTGATCTGGCAGCAGAATAAATCACACAAATCATACGTAACGTATCGTAGGGGCGACCTGCGGTCGCCCGCGGGCGATCCTGATCGCCCCCTACAATATTGGTCATAACGGGCGATTCTTGAATCGCCCCTACGTTTTTTAACACTAAACCTGTGGTTTAGCGACTGGAAAAACAAGTCATTGACGAATTTTGGCGGATATGGTACAATGAAGGCACAACACAAACGAGAGGGGCACGGAACATGAATATTGGCGAAAAGATCTGCTTTCTGCGTAAGGATCGCGGCATGA
>JAFNZX010000196.1 GCA_017382615.1 Clostridia bacterium
ATTCCCGGCTGGTTTGAGGGCTATACGGGCGAGACACGCAAGGGATACGCCTATTTTGACGTCAAGGACGGCGAGGAGCTGACATTCGACTTTACAATGAAGCCCACATTCATCGAGGCGCACCCCGAGGTCGTATTCGATAGCGGACGATATGCCGTCATGCGCGGGCCCGTGCTGTATTGCATGGAGGGCAAGGACAACGGTGCGCTGCTGCGCGATATCACCTTAGACAGCCGCGCAAGATTTACGTATGGCAAGCACCCGGAGCTGGGTGTACCGCAGCTGCGCGTGCGCGCGTATCGCACCGTGCGTGACGAACATGCGCCGCTGTACAGAAGAAAAACACAAAACAAGGAGAAAGTTGAGGCTGTGCTCATTCCGTATTACGCCTTTGCCAACCGCGGCGAGAGTGAAATGCAGGTATGGCACTACGTCAAGTAAGCATACATGAAAGAATTCAGCAACCAAAATTACGACCAAGAGAGAGCCTTTTACGGCGAAAAAGAAATTTTTGTGCACGATTGCACCTTTGCAGGCCCTGCGGACGGCGAGAGTGCATTTAAGGAATGCGCCGACGTGCGCGTACAGTGCTGCGAGTTTGATCTGCGCTATCCCTTCTGGCACGTGCAGGGGCTTGAGATTGGCGAATGCGAGCTCAAGGAGACCTGCCGCGCAGCCCTTTGGTATTCGACCGATATTGACATCAAACATACCGCGCTGCACGGTATCAAGGCGTTGCGCGAATGCCGTGACGTACATATTACGGATTGCACCGTGCGCTCTGCCGAGTTTGGCTGGATGAGCGCAGGGGTGGAGATGAAGGACGTGACTGCCGAGGGCGAATATTTTATGTTCCGCGGTGAAAATTTGCGCTTTGAGAATATGACCTTCAAAGGCAAGTATTCCTTCCAGTACGTTAAAAATGCCGTATTTGAGCATTGCGATCTGGACACCAAGGATGCGTTCTGGCATGCCGAGAACGTGGTGGTGAAGAATTGCCGCGTCAAGGGCGAGTACCTTGCGTGGTATGCCAAGAATATCACCTTTGAAAACTGCACCATCATCGGCACGCAGCCGCTTTGCTATTGCCAGAATCTCAAGCTGATCAACTGCGAGATGCAGGAATGCGACCTTGCATTTGAGCGCAGTGAAGTAGAGGCAGAGGTCACCACGCCCGTGCTCAGCATCAAAAATCCGCTTGCCGGCAGTTATATTACCGTGCCTGCCGTGGGAGAAGTGATCCTTGATATTCCCGAGGCGAAGGGGAAGGTTCAGATTTCGACTGCGTCGAAGTGATATTGCGGCAAGCCGCGGTGATATTTCGACTATGACGAAGTGATATTGCGGCAAGCCGCAGTGATAATTGCGCCTTTGGCGCAGAGAAAAACAGCCCCGTTGGGGCTGTTTTTAGCAGCAAGTGCTTATTTCGCAATCATCCTCTGCAGCGTCCGCACCCGAAAGCAGCTGCAGTGCCGTGCCGAAATTGTATACGCCGCGACTGACCGAGCGCATATTCGCGCGCAGCTTGCTTGCCTGCTTGCGGATGGTCAACGCTGCCGCCAAAGCACCGATCATTGCCACCACCGCAATCGCAATACCGCCCAAAGCGATCATCCACACGTTTTTTTGAAACATATATTCTCCCCCCTTTGATTCTGTGTAAGGGTATTTTTGCCCGAAAAAAGCATTTTTATACAAGGTATCTTACCGCATGGCAGAGTTTTTCCCACGGTAGGGCGGGGGCTTGCTCCCGCATCAAATCCAACGAAAAAAGGAGCTGATTCATGGGTGTGCGGAAATAGCGGTAAAAATCAAAAGAACTGTATCATTTCGATGCAGTTCTTTGTTTTTATTTAAAAATAATGCAAAAAAGCACCCGAAAGGAGGAGTTATTTGCAAGCAAATTGCCCCTCCCCTACCGATGGACGGCTTGGAAATCCTTGCCAAAAGGTTTATCAAACTGACATATCGGGCGGTAGGGGAGGGGCTTGCTCTTCCTCATTACAGGTTATTGTATCTATAAATTTACCGCTAATTCCGCACACCCATCAACCAATGTCATTGAGTTAAGAAATGCTTGTTTTTATCCGCATTATCGTCATAAACTCATTCTATTCGCGCTCTCCCCCCTGCGCTCGGAACAAGCCTGCGCCAGCCTTCCCCCCTCCTGGAGGGGGGCTTGGGTAGCAGTATCGCGCTTTTCTGAACCGACCCTCAACCGTCAACGGTAGCTTGAATGACCGAAATCCGTATGCAAACCGATATTTCAGCGGTTAACATGAAAATGAGTGAGCGGATGACTGACATAGCCCCCCTCCGGGAGGGGGGAAGGCTGGCGCAGGCTTGTTCCAAGCGCAGGGGGGAGAGCGCGAAT
>JAFNZX010000197.1 GCA_017382615.1 Clostridia bacterium
AGATTCGTGAGGTTCTCTCTGAGATCTAAGGCGCAGAGGTTGCAGAGGCTACCACCATACAGTACGGTGGATCCAAGAACGAAAAGAACGCACCAGAGCTGCTCGCTAAGGAGCACGTTGACGGCGGTTTGATCGGCGGTGCATCTCTGGTTGCTGCTAAGTTCACCGCGATTGTGGACGCAGCTCAGTAATCAAGTCAAAATAAAAGAACACCGAACTCGCTTGAGTTCGGTGTTCTTTTGTTTTAGGATTAGTTATTGATAAACGCTTCCTCGCATTCGCGGATCAGCTTATCGACCTTCTTCTGGCAAGTCTTTTGCGACTTTGCCAGCTTGGAGGCTACGCTGTAGGACTTGTTTGCGATGGTGCCGTAGACGACCGAGTAGATCGGTGTGCCGATGGCGTAGTCGTATGCAAGCTCGAAAACGTTACGGAAGTTATCGTGAATGATGTCAATCATTGCACCCGCCTGCGGGTCATCGGTGTACTTGACCTTGAGTGCGGTTTCGTAGTACTGCGGCATGACGGTCTTGGCAGTCTCGCGGTTGAGAACCTCCAGCACGGTGCTGATGAAGTCCATATCCTGGATGGCGGTGGTCAGAATGACGCCAACCTCCGTGGTATCGTGAGAGGAGGTGTTGTACTGCTTGTCACTTTCCAACAGCATGGGGTAGGGGATAATACCTGCATCGTGCTCCATATGGCGCATATTTTCCAGCGAGCCCAGACGCTGATAGCCAACGATGAGTGCTTTGTCGTTAATAAATGCATCCAGCAGCTTTGCCTCGGTGAAGGCGAAGGTGCCCTCGCTGTACATCAGGTTGTAAATGCTTTCGGTCAGCGTATAGGTGCGTTCATTGTTGATGGTGATGATGGGATAGCCGTTCTCGTCACGGGTCATGTAGTTGGTGCCGCCCGATGCAATCAGCGGAATGGAGGAGCCCCAGATCTCACTGATGCCGTAGCCGTATCTGTCCTCTTCATCCATCTTGGCGTTACCGTTGAGGTCAACGTAGTTGTCGGCAATGATCTCCAGCATCTTGGCGTGCGTCCATTCGTAGTTAAGCACCACGTCGTAAAGCTCGTCGGGATTGCCGTATTTATCCTCGTACAGCTCCTTGTTGTAGATCAGGCAGTGCGCGCTGCGGATAATGTCCGCAAAGTAGTCACCTGCCAAAAGGAACTGATAGCCTTCGATAAAGCTGACGCCCGTCATATAGTCGGAGTACCAGTAATTCTGATCAAAGTCAAATTTGTACTCGGGATCAAGCGTATTGACAAAGTAGCCGCTGGTGCTCAATCCCGCTAAAGGGAACAGGTCGTTGATGATCAGGTCAAACTCATCCGTGCCGGAGCTTACGAACTTTTTGATATCGTCTGCAACGGCGGCATAGGGGAGGTCGGAGTGAACGTATTCGAGGTTGACGTCAAGCAGCTCCTCGGTGTCAAGATTTCTCTTATACACGGCAGAGGCTACGATATCGGAGGAATCAGCTTCCTCTGTTCCTTCGATCATAAAATTGGAGTTACCCATTGCGGTTGCGGCGACGTTGACGCTGGTGTATATCCAAAATTCGCGCCCGCCGTAGCTCACGTCTGCAAAGGGATCTTCTTCGATCTGGGTTTCGTTATTTGTAGTCTTGGGATCGTCCTGGCTGGTTTCTGCGCATGCACAAAGGCAGGGCAAAAGCAAAAGGGAAGCGAGAATCAATGCAAATATTCTTTGACGCATAATCGTTCTCCTATGTTGTAATTATATTGTAATGATTTGGATCAGGATTACTGTGCGGGGGTTACGGTTGCTTGTTCAAAGGTCTGACCTACGGTCCAGGTGACATGATATACGATAGAGCCCTGCGCCATAAAGTCCTGCGCAAGACCGGTGTAGTGCAGTTGTGCAAGATCTGCCTGGCAGAAGCTTTCAAGCGTTGCCATATCCACCATTTCATTGACCAGTGCGCGATACGTGTCGTCCAGCTTGTCAATGTAATCTGCAAATTCGGGAGTTTTGCAGTCCTCTGCCCAATCGTAATAGTCAATGATGCGGAAGGTTACGGTTGCGCTAAAGGTATCACCGGTTCTGGAGACCTCGGAGAGGTCGGCAATTGCGTGATAAGAGCCGAGCGCGTAGTAGATTGTGCCGTCATCACTCTTGAGGCTGGAGTACTTGATGGGCTTGACCTGATTTACGGAGATACCGCTCTGACCGTTTACTACGATGTTCTCAGCTGCTTTCATAGCTGCGCTGATGCAGGAGGACTGGGCTGCACTTACCTTGGGGTGAGTGATCAGCTCAGGCATTCTGTCGGAGTAATCGTAGGTTTCACCGGTCATGCCAAGGTAATGCTTGATCATTGCTGCGCCAAAGCCAAGGTCCAGAGTAAAGCCGGTCTGCTCGTAGAGCTCGTCAAGCTGGTCCTGCACACCGTATTCTTCTACGTATTTGTCGTAATTGGCAATGTAGTCGGCAATTTTGTAAACCTGGGCAATCTTATCCTCGGAATAACTCGAGCCCGCGTTGAAGGTCTCGGCAGAGTGTTGGATCAGCTTTGCAAAGTTCTCTTCAATTTTGATAGGGGACCCTTCGGTGGAGTAGTTGCCGTAGTGTGTAACCGTGGATTCAGGGGCTTGCGTGGTGGTTTCTGTGGTGGTGGTGCCTTGGTTGTTACCGGGTGTGTGGGGCTGGTCAGGCGTGTCGGGCGTCGGATTGCAGCCGATCATGACCGTACACGTCAAGCCGATCACCAGCATAAGGGAGATAAGCTTTTTTGTCATATGCATGTTTTTTTCCTCCATGTGTATAGTATGACATTATAATACAACTACAGTATAACATAAAAGTGCTGCAATGTCAATTACAATTTATGCTAAATCATACATTATTATAGGGAGAGTCTGCGTCAATTGCTTGACGCAGACTCTTTTGGGGCATGGATTATCCGAGCTGGACGGTAATCGAGGAGATATAGAATTCGCAAGGCTGAACCTGATAGAACAGGAGCGTGTCCGTACCGCCCGGCGTGTATTCCGTAAAGGTCAGCGTGTAGCGACCGGGAACGCCGGGGTCAGCCTTGTAGGTGTAGTGCACCTCGGCACTGTTCTGCACGCCACCTTGCATATTGAGCAGTACGAATGCACCGCGCCAAGAACCATCGGGCTCTTTGTCGTCCAGATTTCCTTTGCAGTCGTATACTTCAAAGGTGATCGTGACCTTCTTTCCGCCAACGCCTACGGGGCTCAGACCGATTGCATCAAAGTTTTCGGTATAGTAGTATGCGTATTCGCCAAATCCCGCTGCATCCAGCTTTTCCTTAGCAAAATCATTCAGACAAGAGGAATCCACGTAAGTGTTTTTGCTGGTTTCAAGGAAGATGCCTTGGCTGAAATCATAGGTAAAGCCTGCCTTAAGCTCTGCGGCGCTTGCTTGCTTGATCTCATCGGGAACAATGGTTTTATTGGGAGCCATACCGGGCATCTTGGTCATGGTGAAGTTACCGACGTAGATGTCTGCATACTGTGCGGGGGTGTTGTTGATAAAGAACTTGAGCTGGTATTCGCCCGTGTTTCCGATCTGCCAATCCATCTCGAAGTGATACATACCCTCGCCCACGAACATGCCTTCCTTGAGCACGCGGTTGCCGGGGGTGTTGTCCATAGCCAGCAGATAGATGGTCGAGCCCGAGGAGATGGGGGAGGCGATATACGCGTCAATGCTGATATGGTAGGTCGTACCTGCAGTGAAGTATGCGCGCTTGCTGATACCGGTGAATTCACCGAGATCGCCGTTCAGGTGCAAAACGGTTTCGCCAAACTTATCGGGATTTTCGGCAATAGCCTGCTTTGCAGCTGCATTTTGTACGTCTGCTGCCTGGAGAACAGTGCCGCCCTTGATCGTGACCTTTTTATCCCACAGGAAGGTGTGGCCGTTTTCCAGCTGGCTGTTGGAGGGATTTGCATTGACAAACGCTGCCACGGTAAGCTCACCCAAATAAACGGTGCCTGCACCCTCGTATTCGATATATGCGGTTCTGCCTTCGCCGGGGGCATCGAACTTCAGAGAAACGGTGGTGATTTGACCTACGGTAGAGAACAGATCCTCACAAACAACACTCTCGCCGATCAACAGCTTTGCCTTTACGGCAGACGCAGTATAATAGGTGATCTTGATGATATAACTTGTGCCCTTTTCGTACAGACATTTCAGCGAGGAGGCGCTCAAGCCGTCCAAATACAGCTTTTCGCCCTGCGCTGCAGTCAGTGTCAGTACGTTATCGCCAACGCCTTCTACGGTCAGCTTATCAATCAGTGCCTGATCCTGCATGGAAGAGACGGGGGTGATAGCTGCCGTGCCCGTCAGGGGCATGGTGAACAGCGTCCAATCCCAGGTCACGCCCACGTCAATGTCGCTCTTGGTGGGAGAAATGCGCTGGGGCTCGGATGCATTTGCGCGGTTCTTGACCGTATAGAGATCGTCAGTGACGAAGGTGTCCTGCTCGGTATACGTGCAATCGGTTTGCGAGCGGATGCCGCAGCTCTTGAAGGTGCAGCCCCAGAAGCCGATATCCTTGATTTCTTTACCTATGTCCTTCATGCGCTTTCCGGCATTACGGTTATAGGCATCGATCTGGATATCGCCGCCGTTGAAGGTGCAGCCCACGTAGTCCACGTTGCCGGGCATAGGTCCTTCAACAGAGCCTTCCACCATCATCCAGATAACAAGCAGGTCAAATACCGTGTTTTCTACGTAAAGGTTGCGTAAGAAGCGGAAGGTGCCTTGGAAGTGGCAGTTGGTAATGGTACTGCCGGGGGCACCGGTATCGCGGTTTGCAACCACGCAGCCCTCGGATACGCGGTCGATTGTCTCACCGTAGTACAGGTGAATGGTGCGCGAGCCGTCTGCATTATTCGTAACGGCTCTTACACGGGCGTTGCCCTTGTATGCACCGCTCTTGAGGTCGTAAATATCTACGGTATCGCCGGGGGAGCAGATGAAGACGTCTGCAGGGTTTTCGTAGTTCTTAATGGAGAAGGAGGAGTTGCTGATCACTTCGCTTACAACGCCAAGCGTTGCTGCGATGTTGAATACGTCGTCAAACAGTACCTCAGCCTCACAATTGTTCCAGTGAATGCCTTCGGAATTGTTCTTGCAATGGTAGCCGTCGCGCCATGCCACCATTTTGATCTCTCTTTCGTTGGTGGGGGAGGGAACGAGGTCTACGTTTTCAAAGAACATGTGCGCATCGTTATGCATCAAAGCCCATACAAAGGTGGAAGCAGCATGCACGCCGATGTTTTCAAACAGCATGGGCTGGTCGGAGCCTCTGACATCCAAAACCTGGTCTGCTGCGTGTCCTACACCGGGATTGGGTACGAAGACAACGTCGTCCTTCTTGTAATGGTGTGCGCTTGTATAGGTGACCTTGATCTGCTTATCACCCGTCTTGACACACGTGCCCATAAACATGTGCGGACGCGCTTGCGTACCCTCATTGTACATGATCGAGAAGCCGCCGCCGTTAAAGTTGTAGTGATCGGCGTAAGGGTTCTGGTCAAGGCTGTAGGTTACGTCGTTACCGTTGACCTCCACGACCTTGCCCACCAGATAGACGGGAACTGCGTAGTCAAAGTGCAGGTTGGTCAGCTTGACGTTACCGCAATCGTTGAAGCGGAGGTAACGCATATTGGGCGTGATCAGAATGGTAGAGCCGCAGCCGTCAATGGTCAAGCCATGTGCGTTGTTGAGCATCAGGGGTGCTATGCGGCTACCGGTGACGGAGGAGACGTAGTAGGTCTTGTTTTCTTCAAATTTGAGTGTTGCGTGTTGCTCTGCAGCAGCGCTCAGAGCGGCGAATATGGCGTCACCGTCGTTGGTCTTGCCGTCGCCAACAGCACCAAAGTCCTTGAGGTACAGCACAGTGTCGGTGGTGGCACCAATGTTACCCTTGATTGCCTCAAGCTGCTGCTTTTGCGCTTCAATTGCGTCCTGAGGTGGCTCGGGCGGTTGGGGTTGGTCCTCACCGGGAGCAGTGGTAATCTCTTCAGGTATGGTGGTCTCGGGGGCAGCCGTTGTGTCCTCGGGCAGCTGAGGATTGGGCTTACATGCGGCTAAAGGGAGCAGCATGCAAACGCAAAGCAGTGCGATCAATACGTTTCTCAGTTTCATTGTGGTCCTCCTTTTTGGTGTGAATTGAGCGGCACGCGAATGCAAAGAAAGAGGGGTGGAAGCCTGATCAATTGCATAAAATGACCGCCGGTTATATAAAATGTATAAACTTATGTTCATTATAGCATACTATTTCGTGAATTTCAATCATACAGTTATATAACCGCATGATATGGAAGAGAAAAGAGCAATATTTGTCCTGCCGACTATTCAAATTGTTACAAATGTAACATTACTTATGCAGATTTGTGAACAATTGTCACATCCGCTTGACAAAGTGTGCAGTCATTCCTATAATGTAAGGGAATATAAACCTGCTTTGAAACGAGGTGCAAATCATGAAACAACATATGACAAAAGCATCAAGCAGCTATTGCCCCAAAATCTGGGATGCGTCTGATTTGTATGCTGCCATGCGTGAGCATGGCGATAAGGTTGCGTTGCGCTATATAGAAGGCGGCAAGGTCAAGGATATGACTTATAAAGTCTTTTGCGATAATATTTTGGATATGGCGGCGGGACTTGACGCGCTGGGACTTTCGGGCAAGCGAATTGCGCTGATCGGAGAGAACAGCCCCAAGTGGCTGACGGCGTATATTGCCGTGCTTGCCATGGATAGCGTCATTATTCCCATGGATAAGGAGATTACACTCCCTCAGATCGAGCAATTTATTGCGTCTGTGGATGCCGAGGCAGTGATTTATGGGGATTCCTTTAACGGCAAGTTTGATGCAGCAATGGATGCCCATCCGACCTTAAAGCATTTTATTCCCATGTTGCCCGAGCGAGGCGACCACGAAAAGGTCACAGCCTTTGATAAGGTGCTGCGCATGGGGGGCGGCAGCGTGCGCGCAGGCTGGAATTTGCCTCGTATTCAGGATAGAGCCAAAATGGCGCAAATGCTGTTTACCTCGGGCACGACGGGCTCCTCCAAGTGCGTCATGCTCAGCCAGCAGAATATTTATTCCACCGTCAACGCAGCCATGCGCTATATCAATATGACGCCCGACGACGTATCCTTGAGCGTACTGCCCGTGCATCACACCTACGAGCTGATGTGCCTGCAGGCGGAGCTGCTGCTGGGCATGACGATTTGCATCAACGACAAGCTGCGTCACGTGGTCAAGAACATGAACCGTTTTCAGCC
>JAFNZX010000198.1 GCA_017382615.1 Clostridia bacterium
ATGGACGCCTACCTTGGGCGGCGTTGCCGAGGGTGTGCTCAAGATGAGCATGGGTAACGGCATCGGCTTTGCATTTGATCAGTCCGTCAGCCTTGAAACCATCTTTGGTTACAATTACGGTGCGTTCGTGCTGGAGCTTGCAGACGGTGCGGATATTGACGGCACGCTGCTTGGCTACACGACCAAGGCAAAGACCATTACGCTTGGCGACAAGGTCGTGGCACTTGATGCGCTGCTTGAAACTTATGAAAACAAGCTCGAGGGCGTTTACTCCTGCAACATCGAGCACAAGCATGGTGCACTTCCCACCGTTGCATATACCGAGGGCTGCAAGGCAAAGGCTCCCGCAATTCTGACGGCACAGCCGCAGGTCATCATTCCCGTATTCCCCGGTACTAACTGCGAATACGATAGCGCAAAGGCATTCTCGGATGCAGGGGCGAAGGCAAAGATTTTTGTTATCAATAACCTGACGGGTCAGGGCATTGCCCGCTCTGTTGAGGAGTTTGCAAAGCTTTGCAAGGATTCTCAGATCATCTTCGTGCCCGGCGGATTCTCGGGCGGTGACGAGCCCGACGGCTCGGGTAAGTTCATCACCTCCTTCTTCCGCAACGCCGAGATCAAGGAGCAGGTCAGCGACCTCTTGGACAACCGCGACGGCTTGATGGCAGGTATCTGCAACGGCTTCCAGGCACTGGTCAAGCTGGGTCTCGTGCCCTACGGTAAGATCATCGACACCGATGAAAATTGCCCCACGCTGACCTACAACACGATAGGCAGACACCAGTCGCGCGTTGTGCGCACCCGTATCTGCTCGAATCTGTCGCCTTGGCTGCAGAACGTCAAGGTCGGTGACGTGGTCAACGTCCCCATCTCGCACGGTGAAGGCAGATTCCTTTGCTCCCCCGAGCTGGCTGCACAGCTGGCTGCCAACGGTCAGATCGCAACGCAGTACGTGGACGAGCAGGGTAACGTCACCGCAGACGTACGCTGCAATCCCAATAACTCCGTCTTCGCGGTTGAGGGCATCACCTCTCCCGATGGACGCGTGTTCGGTAAGATGGGCCACTCCGAGCGTATCGGTACAGGACTTTACAAAAACGTCCCCGGCAGCTTCGATATCGGCATGTTCGCAAGCGCAGTCAAGTATTTCAAGGGTTAATTTAAGGAGGTAGATAGATTATGGCATACTTTTATCCCGAAGCATCTCATACGTTTAATGAATATTTGTTAGTTCCCGGCTATTCGGGACCCGATTGCATTCCCACCAACGTTTCTCTGCGCACCCCTTTAGTGCGCTACAGAAAGGGTGAGCAGCCTGCCATCGCCATGAACATCCCCATGGTTTCCGCAATCATGCAGTCGGTCTCCGGCGATAAGCTGGCAGTGGCTTTGGCAAAGGAGGGCGGCGTGTCCTTCATTTACGGTGCGCAGACCATTGAAAACGAGGCAGCTATGGTTGCCCGCGTCAAGGGTCACAAGGCAGGCTTTGTCCGCAGCGACTCCAACATCCGTCCCGATCAGACCCTGGCAGACGTGCTCGCGCTCAAGGAAAAGACCGGTCACTCCACCGTTGCCGTTACCGATGACGGCACAAATACCGGCAAGCTGTTGGGCATCGTCACCGGCAGAGATTACCGCGTCAGCCGCATGTCGCCCGATCTCAAGGTTGAGGAGTTCATGACCCCCCTTGCAAAGCTGATCACCGCACCCGAGGGAACTACCCTGAAGGCTGCAAACGATATCATCTGGGATCACAAGCTCAACTCTCTGCCTATCGTGGATCAGGACGGCAAGCTCGTTGCATTCGTATTCCGCAAGGACTACGATACCCACAAGCAGAACCCGAACGAGCTGCTGGACGCACAGAAGAGATACGTGGTAGGCGCAGGTATCAATACCCGTGACTACGCACAAAGAGTTCCCGCACTGGTCGAGGCAGGCGCTGACGTGCTGTGCATCGACTCCTCCGAGGGATTTTCCGCTTGGCAGCAGCAGACCATCGCTTGGATTCGTGAGAACTACGGTGAGAGCGTCAAGGTCGGTGCAGGTAACGTGGTTGACCGTGAGGGCTTCCGCTATCTTGCCGATTGCGGCGCCGACTTCATCAAGGTCGGTATCGGTGGCGGCTCGATCTGCATCACGCGCGAGACCAAGGGCATCGGCCGCGGTCAGGCAACCGCGCTGATCGAGGTCTGCAAGGCGCGTGACGAAT
>JAFNZX010000199.1 GCA_017382615.1 Clostridia bacterium
CGTGGGCACGATCTTTATTGAAAAATACGTCAGAGCCTATACCGCGCGCGCCACGGCTGCGCAAGAGATGCCTGCCACGGAGGAGAAAGATGAAGAAACCGTTGCTGACGCGTAAGGTTTGTCTGATCGTCCTTGTCGTTTGCGTTGTGCTGATTGCCGCATTCCGCGTGTTTTTTGCGGATGCGCTTGCCGAGAGCGAGCTGATGCGCTCGCTGATCTCGGATGACGATTACCGCCCCGCGATCCTCAATACGCTGGTCATGGATGCTCTTGGCAGCGTGGTGTTCGTTTGCATGACTGTCTATATGGGCTATCGCGTGTGGGGGATCAAAAAGCCGTGGATGCGGTCGCTTCTGTTTGGGCTTCCCGCGCTGGCGGTTGCCGTCAATAACGCGCCCATCATCGGGCTTGCCACGGGCAACGCGTATATCACCGATCCTGTAGGCGGCGTGCTGATCATGCTGGCGTATTGCCTTGCTATAGGCACATTCGAGGAATTTGCTTTCCGCGGGCTGTTCTTTATGATGATCTTGGAGAGCAGACGCAAGTCAACCAAGCAGATCTTTTGGACGACCGCCATCAGCTCTGCCGTGTTTGGGCTTGTGCACCTGGTCAATATTGCCGTCGGGGCAAACCCCGGGGCAACGCTTTTGCAGGTGGGGTATTCCTTCCTGATCGGCGGCATGTGCGCCATTGTGCTGCTTAAGACCGGCAGCATCTGGTATTGCGTGCTGCTGCACACCGTGTATGATATCGGCGGTACGATCCTTTACGTGGGCGGCGGCGTGCGCTGGGATGCCTTGACCGTGACCATCACCGCCGTGCTGGGCGTGGCGGTTGCCGTGTTTATGGCGATCTCGCTTTTGCGCATCAAGCCCGAGAATATTGCGTTCTTGTTTCCGGAAAAGCAAACGAGTGCCGTGAATGATGAAAATGAATAAAAACAAAAAGGAATCGTAGGCGTGATACTCTTAGCGGAGTATCACGCCAACTCTATTCGCCTGCGGCGAGTGATATTGCTTCGCAGTGATATTCGGCTTATGCCGAGTGATATTCGCTGCGCGAGCTTTTAGGCGAATAGAATATCACTGAAGCCGCAAGGCTTAAATATCACGATTGCGATAGCAATCATATCACTCTTTGCGAAAGCAAAGAATATCACTAAAAGCAGAAAAAGAGAGCAAAGCGGTTTTTCTTTCCGCATTGTTCTCTCTTTATGTTTTTATCGCAAGTTTCGCATTTGTTTAACAAATGCACAGGTCTTTGCCCATACCCCTATTATAAATTCTCCGATAAGGACATCAACCATATCAGTGCGGTTCCTTTTGACGTTTATTTGGGCAAAGACGTTATGCGGGTACGCGCAAAAAGCCGTCCCCTACGGGGAAGGAGGGATCCTGCAAGCTTGCGCAGCGGGAGGAAGGGGAACGCGTATCAAAATTGGAATAGTGTTACCTTAGCGGTATTTGCAAAATCAGAGTAGTTTCTTCCTAAGATTCCTTTCCCAACTTTCGCACGCGTTCCCCTTCCTCCCATAGCGGTACGCTATGGGAACCCTCCTTCCCCCGGGGGGACGGCTTTTTTGCGCGCGTCCTCCGCGGTTCATTGTCCGTTGTTTTTTTATGACCTCGGAGATAGAGGTTTATTGGATACTCCTTCCTTGCAAAAATTCTCATTTTCTGCTATAATAAAAACAAGGAAATTTTTTACACACTTTCAAAAAAACGCGGTCTATATAAGTGAAGACCCCAAAAGGAGGTGTCACGATGAAAAAGAGCAAGCATGGCGGCGTGCTGAGCGACGAGCAGATCATTGATCTGTATTTCGCACGCGAGGAGCGCGCCATTGCCGAAACCGACAAGAAATACTGCGAGTATCTGCACACGGTGGCGTATAACATTCTTGCCAACGAGCAGGATGCCGAGGAATGCTTGCAGGACACGTATCTGCGCACGTGGGATGCCATTCCGCCCGAAAGACCGAGTATTTTTCACGCGTTTTTGGCGAAGATCACGCGCAATCTTTCACTCAATCGCATCGAAAAGGCAAACCGCAAGCGTCGCGTGCCCACGGAAGTCTGTTCCCCTATGGACGAGGTGCAGGATTTTTTGCCCGATCCGCACGATCTGGCAAAGGATTTGCAGGCGGCGACCGTCAGGCGCATCATTGCCGAGTATTTGGACGGCACGACCGAGCGCAGGCTGTACATTTTTATCTCCCGTTTTTTCTATTCCTATACCGTCTCGCAGATCGCGACGCGTCTTGGCTGCAGCACGTCCACGGTCAACAAGGAGCTTGCAGAGATCAAGAGAGAGCTGCGTGCATGCTTTGAAAAGGAGGGGATCGACGTATGAAAAAGGAACAATTTTTCAGACTTTTAGGCGAGCTTGACGACCGATTTTTGGAGAAATACCGCCAAATAGATCTGCGGCTTTCCCATAAGGCGTACCGCAAAAAGCGCACCCTGCGCATCCTTGCCGTTGCCGCTTGCCTTGCCTTGCTGATCGGCGTATGCGTGCCTGTGGGGATGATGATTGCGCAGCTTGGAAAAGGCCCATCCGTTCCGCTGCCCTCAATCACTCTGCAAAGCCTTGCGGAGCTGGACACTTTGCGCGAAATGATAGAGTGCGAGGACGAACAGGTGCTCAATGATTACTTGCACAGCATCACGGGCGGTGGAGCGCAAAGCCGTCAGGATCTGATCGACTTTTTGAATTTGGTAGACAATACGCCTTATGCGAAATTCATAGACGGCGAGATTACAGGCTTGACCTATAATCAGACTGACAAGCGTTTTTCCGTTTCAACAGAGGCTGAGAATGGGGAATCGATGTACGTCAGCTATGAGCTTGGTATGTCCGACGTGGAGAAGAACATGGAAAAGGCTGCCGGAAAGCTGGGCAGAAAAAATCTGTTATCCGCGCCGCTTTCTACCGAGGATGGTCGCCTGACGCTGTATACCGAAACAAGGGAGCCAAGCTCGAACGGTGATGTGATCAGATGGCAGGGCGTGCTTGACGGCATTGCGGTCTATATTGTGTATTGGGTTGCCGATGCGGATGCGATTGATACTGCTGCGCTGCTTGATCGGCTGAAGATCGCAGACTCTATCGTGCCGCAATTTCCCGGATATGCTTGGGCGAATACTAAGTTTGGGCCGTTTGTACAAGACCCGGAGTTTAAGAATTATAGTGTTGTGCAAGAATCCGGCGCATACGGATCAATGGGGTGGGGACACGGATCGAATTATTATGATCCGAACGCTCCGGCAACTTATAAAGCGCCTTATCCGATATCCGAATGCACCGACACGTTGCAATACAGGGATTCTGTAACGCATAGTCTTGATGCCCAAGCGGTACACAATTACGTGTTTGAGAGTGAGCGGGCATATTATGATGTGATAGTGGATGCGGAAACAGGCGAATGTATTGGCTGGCAGCTGGAAGGCGAGTTGCTCGGTGTGCCTTACGTTACCGAGCAAGAAAAAATCGATGCCGTATATGCTTATTTGGCGGGCTGTGTGTCGGATCCGGAAGCATATACATTGGGTGAACGAGAAGTGCTCGAGGGGTATACTGTTTATCGGTATTCCAGATATGTAGGGGAATTTGACAGCTGTGACGCTTTGATTGCGTATTTTGACAGTCAAGGCAACATGGTGGCGATCCTTGGAAGCTATTTAGGTGCTATGCGTGAGATGGAAGAGATTCCGCAAGACTTGCTGGATACTGTGCGGGCAAAGCTGACAGAGATTGCGAATACGTATGCAGATGCCTTTGAAATCTCAATTTCGATTAAGAAACTGTATATTTCCCCCGTAGGTCAAATTGCATTGAATTGCTCTGTCACAGTTCGTGAGCAAGAGCTTGGAGAGCGTTTGGAGTATCGATATCACGTGTATCTGACCGAATGGGTTATTTCTGCAGATTGAAAACATGAGCAGTCGCGGCACGTGCCGCGGCTGTTTTTCCGTAGCGCGGGGGATTGCTCCCCTGTTACGCGCGAATATACACCCATGCGTACGACCGAATTCGCGGGCGATCACGGATCGCCCATGCCTGCTCAAACAACTTTTCCTTGCAATTTTCTTGCATTTCTGCTATAATAAAATCAGAAATCTTTTACACACTTTCGCAAAATATCTGTCTATATAAGTGAAGGAACCCAAAAGAAAAACAAGGAGGTACTGTCATGAAGCATAAAAGCGAGCCTTTGAACGATGAGCAGATCATAGATCTCTACTTCGCAAGGGAAGAGCGCGCCATTGTCGAGACCGACAAGAAATACAGCGGATATTTGCATACGGTGGCATATAACATTCTTGCAAATGAGCAGGATGCCGAGGAGTGCCTGCAGGACACCTATTTGAGCACGTGGAACGCGATTCCGCCCAAGCGTCCGAGCGTATTTCATGCGTTTTTGGCAAAGATTACGCGCAATCACTCTCTCAACCGCTATGAAATGAAGCAGAGCAAGCGGCGCGTGCCGGGTGAGGCGATCTGCCCCATGGACGAGGTGCAGGACTTTTTGCCCGATCCGAACGGACCGGATGACGATATGCTGGCAGATGTGGTCAAGCGTGTCGTTGCACAGTATCTGCAGGACACGACCGCGCGCAGAATGTACGTATTTGTTTCCCGATTTTTCTATTCGTATACCGTCTCACAGATCGCCGGTCGCCTTGGCTGCAGCACGTCCTTGGTCAACAAGGAGCTTGCCGCGATCAAGCAGGAGCTGCGCGAACGCTTTGCAAAGGAGGGAATTGACGTATGAAAAAAGAACGCTTTTTCAGACTTTTGGGTGATCTTGACGATGCTATTCTGGACAAATACCGCCAAATAGATCTGCGGCTTTCCCATAAGGCGTACCGCAAAAAGCGCACCCTGCGCATCCTTGCCGTTGCCGCTTGCCTTGCTTTGCTGATCGGCGCGTGCGTGCCGGTGGGCGTATGGCTGCTTGGTCAGGGAGATGGATCGCAGATCGATCCGCCTGTGCCTACCGTGCCCGAGCCTTCGATTACGCTGCACAGCATAGAAGAGCTTGACGAGATGCGAGAGATGATCGCGTGTGAGGATGCGCAGCTGCTGCAGGCGTATTTGCGCAGCATTACGGGTGGCGGCGCAAACGACAGGCAGAATCTGATCGACTTTGTTGCCCTTGTAGACAGCACGCCCTATGCATGGGTGCTGCAGGGAGAGGTGACCGGGCTGCATTATCAAAACGGCACGGTCAAGGATACGGGCGAGCCTTACGAGGTGTTCAACGTATCTGTCCAAGCCGAAAACGGCGATTGGGTGCGCTGCAGATATATCCTTTCGATCAAGGACGTTGCCGCATATATGGACAAGATCAAGCAAGAGATTGGCAGCGGCAATCTGCTCCCCGCGCCGCTTTCCACCGCAGACGGTCGCCTGACGCTGCATACCGAAACCAGAGAGCCGCACGCCTCGGGCACAGGAGATCTGATTACTTGGTGGGGC
>JAFNZX010000200.1 GCA_017382615.1 Clostridia bacterium
GAAATGTAGGCGGTAGAAATTATGTATGTGTTATATAGAATACTCGGTATTGCTATATCCGGAACTGTTGCATATGCTGCGTTTAAATTTAACGATAAGGCGATAGCAAAAGGGCACTATATTAAAACTAGGTATGGGGGAGGAAAGCTTACCTTTTGGTCTATCCCATTCTATATTTCATTCTTGTTTTGCATTTGTTTAATAGGGTTATCGGTAGTAGGATAGTTATTATAAATTTTTCAAAAAAATATAATGTTAATATCCACAAAAAACGACCTATAAAAAATCAAACACCTGCATAGAACGTAATGTTTACTATGCAGGTGTTTTTATAATTTCCCTCGTTCCGAGAGAATGAATGGTGTCCCCGAGGGGAATTGCTCTTGCATTTTGCGAAGCAAACGATCCGAGCGGTGGAATTCATGCTTCGCAAAATGCTTCGGTCACCGTTCCAAAACAACCCACCGGGTTGTTTTTCCACTGCGTTCAATTCCCCTCGCTAAAGTTTTGCAAAAAGAAGAACAAGGGTGCATTTGCATCCTTGTTCTTCTTTTTGGTGGACCCGAGGGGAATTGAACCCCTGTCCGAAAGCCCGTTGATACGACCTTCTCCGTGGGCAGTCTGTTATTTAGAATTCCCCCTCGGCAGCGTCAGCAGACAGACTCCGCGTCAGGGTAGCCATTTTATGCATGATCGGTTCAATGGCGAAACACCGATGCACGGTCACCGCTTCATGACGTTGGGGTCTCGGGCGCGGTCATCCGAGAGCAACGGGCAAGACCGCAGTCTTGCAGCACTGCCTAATTAGGCAGCCAGTGCAACTTGATTGTTGTCGTTTATTTTTTAAAGTTGGACAGTTTAACGGGATTACCCAGCCCGCCACGCTTATCGTATCGCAAAACCCCCGTCGAAACCATTGCGGGCCCATGCGATAGCCAACTTATTATACATCATTCTCTGCATTTTGTCAAGCATGAATTCTGACGGATCATGGCTGAATGTGTAAAAATGTGTTA
Organism: Clostridia bacterium; assembly: GCA_017382615.1. Taxonomy (GTDB): domain Bacteria; phylum Bacillota; class Clostridia; order Oscillospirales; family CAG-272; genus SVQP01. Next base: position 1,017 of record JAFNZX010000200.1, read on the forward strand.
ACGTGTAAAAAAGAGCCGAATCCGTGTGATTCGGCTCTTTTAGGATAGGTGATCTTACAGAAGGGAGAGATAAAGCTCCTTGATTTCCGCAACGCTGGTTTCTCTGGGGTTACCGGGACGGCAAGCATCTGCGTAAGCAGATTCCGCAAGGAAGTCCACGTCCTCGGGCTTTACGATATCCTTGAGGTCAGCGGGAATGCCAACGTCCTGGGAAAGCTGCTTGACAGCAGCGATTGCAGCAGCTCTTGCCTCGTCAAGCGTCATGTCTGCAACGCCCTTGACGCCCATTGCAACTGCGATATCTCTGTACTTTTCGCCGGTCGCGGGAGCGTTATACTCCATAACGGTGGGCAGAATGATAGCGTTTGCTACGCCGTGAGGGGTGTCGTACAGCGCGCCAAGGGGGTGCGCCATGGAGTGCACGATGCCAAGACCTACGTTAGAGAAGCCCATGCCTGCTACATACTGGCCAAGTGCCATACCCTCGCGACCCTCGTCGGTGTTTGCAACAGCACCGCGCAGGCTGCGTGCGATGATCTCGATCGCCTTGATGTGGAACATATCGGAGAGCTCCCAAGCAGCGCCCGTGATATAACCCTCGATTGCGTGCGTCAGCGCGTCCATACCGGTAGCTGCGGTCAGACCCTTGGGCATGGTAGCCATCATATCGGGGTCAACAACGGCAACGACGGGAATGTCGTGTACGTCTACGCAAACCATCTTGCGGTTGTTCTGCGCATCGGTGATAACGTAGTTGATGGTAACCTCTGCGGCAGTACCTGCGGTGGTGGGGACGGCAATGATGGGGGTGCACTTATTCTTGGTGGGAGCTACGCCCTCAAGGCTTCTGACGTCGGCAAACTCGGGGTTCTCGATGATAATACCGATTGCCTTTGCGGTGTCCATGGAAGAACCGCCGCCGATGGCAACGATGCAATCCGCGCCGCTTGCCTTGAATGCTTCAACGCCGCTCTGTACGTTTTCAATGGTGGGATTGGGCTTGATTTCGCTGAAAATATCGTATGCAATACCGGCATCGTCCAGCACGTCGGTCACCTTCTTGGTCACGCCGAACTTGAGCAGATCAGGGTCGGAGCACACAAATGCTTTTTTAAAGTTTCTTGCCAAAATCTCGGATGCGATCTCTTTGATCGCGCCTTTGCCGTGGTAGCTGGTTTCATTGAGTACAAATCTGTTTGCCATGTCAAAATCTCCTTTTTATAATTTGAATTCGTATTTATTATACATGATTTTGTAAAGGCTGTCAATGGTTATTTTAAAAGCGAAACCGCATCGCTGATGGTTTTTTCAAACGCCTCGCGACCGTATTTGTCGACCTCTGCCTTATTCTTTTCACCGTGCGTCAGACAGCCTGCACCGTTGATACAGCCGCCAATGCACGCCATACCTTCAATAAAGTTGCCGTCAAGCAAGCCCTTGTTAAGCTTGAGCAAAGCCACGCGGCAAGCCTCAATACCGTCACAGACCACGGGCTTGATCTCAAAATCAATCCCTTGCTCCTGCATAGCCTGCGCCGCTGCATCGGAAAGACCGCCGGAGCGTGCAAAAATTCTGCCGAAGTAGGAGGCGTTATCCAGAACGCCCTCCTCGAAGGTGGAAAGCTCAAAGTCGCGGCTGTCAAAGAGAGCCTGCAGCTCCTCAAAGGTCAGCACGCAATCCACCCAAGGCTTGACGCTCTCCAGCTGCGCCTCCGCCTTTTTGGCGGTGCAGGGACCAATGAAGACGACCTTAGCCCCCGGCGTATGCTCCTTGATATACTTAGCAAGCACCGCCATGGGGGACATGTTGTGCGAAATATGCTCGACAAGCTGAGGGAACTGTGATTTGATATACTGTACGAAGGCAGGGCAGCAGGAGCTGGTCAGAAGACCCTTTTCGGAAAGCTCACGCGCCTCCGCCATTGCCACCATATCTGCGCCCAGCGCAGCCTCAATGACGTCGTGGAAGCCCAGCTTTTTCAGTCCCGTGACAACCTGCCCCAGCTTTGCGTAAGAGAACTGGCTGGAAATGGAGGGCGCAACGATGGCATAAACGCGGTAGCTGTCGCCGCGCGTATTCTTTTCGCTCTTTTTGAGGATGTCGATGGCATTGACAATGTAGGATTTATCCGAAATCGCACCGAAGGGGCACTGGTACACGCAAGCACCGCATCCAATGCATTTGGCGTTATCAATCCTGGCAGCTTTATCCTCGTTCATGCTGATCGCCTTGACCTTGCATGCATTCTGACAAGGACGCTTGCGGCTGACGATCGCGGTATAGGGGCATACCTTGGCGCATGCACCGCATTCCTTGCATTTGCTTTTATCAATATGCGCTACGTGATCGTTATCAAAGGACAAAGCGCCAAACTTGCAAACATCCTCGCAGCGGTGTGCAAGGCAGCCGCGACATGCGTTTGTGACCTCGTAGCCACCGACGGGGCACTCGTCGCAGGCAATGTCAATGACCTCAATGACGTTGGGATTGGTCTTGTCACCGCCTATGGCGATTTTGACTCTTTCGCCAAGAATGGCGCGTTCCTTATAGACGCAGCAGCGCATGGTGGGCTGCTTGCCGGGGACAAGCTTGGCGGGAATGTCCATCATGCCCTCCAACAGCTTGTCCTCCCACGCAAGTCTTGCCACTTCGCGCAGCACCTTGTATTTCAAATGCTGTACCTTTGTATCAAATTTACGCATTTTTTCCTCCTTAGAAATAGCTGACCTTGATTCTCTTGCCCATCTTTTTCAAGCAAGCCGAAAGCTCCTCCACAAGGTTCATCTTGATGTTGAAGTTGATGGGAAGGTCGGGGTTCTGGTGGGCGGGGTTGACCGCTCTGCCCACGTAAAAGTTAATGTCGGTGGCTTCCTCAAAGAGCAGTCGGCTGATCATGGAAGCACCGTCGCGTTTGAAGTTCCAATCCTCATAAAGCTGGTTGTCACC
>JAFNZX010000025.1 GCA_017382615.1 Clostridia bacterium
AAAGGCGATCAGACCCGTCGATCTTGGCGTACGTATGATGCGCACCGTTCAGGATATGTACCCAAAAGATTTTGCATTCAATCCGCCTCCTACGGGCGGAAGATGGCATATTGACCTTGCATCGGGAAATACCGATCTGCGTACCTCGCAGGAGAGCGCAGAGAGCATCCTTGAGCGCTGGCAAGCCGAGGCAGATGCGTTTATGCCGCTGTACGATACATACAGAATATACGAATAAAATGAGAGCGTTGCCGCGCGGCAACGCTCTTTTGCTATTTGATTCCGATACCCTGTAATACTTCGTTTGTTGTAAATGACTGACCGCAAAACAACATCTGCTCAGGTAAGAAGGGAATCGTCGCGCATCCGTCCAACGTGATCAGCTTGACGTTGAGCGCAAGTCTTTCCGCGTTTTGTCTGACCGATTCGCGCAGCTTAGGCTGCTTGATCAGGTCTGCGTTTTGTAGCAGTGACGCGGGAGTGTTGAACTGATTTACCAGCGCAGCCGCGGTCTTGGGTCCGATGCCCGGGATGCCCTTGATGTTGTCCGATCCGTCACCCGTCAGTGATTTGAAAAATGCATATTGCTCGGGGAGAATACCAAACCTTTCGCGCATATACGCCACGTCACACGTCACACTTTTCTCTCCGCGATAGCGCAGCACGCTGACGTTTTTTGAAATCAGCTGGAAAAAGTCGCTGTCCTGCGAGCAAATGATCACCTCGCACTCGCCGCCATAGGCTTTGGCGTATGCCGCAAGCACGTCGTCTGTCTCACAATCGATGGTCTCGGTGTGGGCAATGCCCATAAAGTCCAATGCGCGATAGATATCGGGTAGCTGCAAGAAGGGATTGTCCTCGTCCGCAACAAGGCTAAAATCCTCGCGGTTGGCTTTGTAATCGGCATCCAGATCGGTGCGCGGATTATGCGTCTCACCGTCAAAAATCGCCGCTACGTGAGAGGGCTGTGTCATGGTAAGTATTTTACGCATCGCTCCCACAAAGCCAAGCGTGCCTTGAATGGGTTTGCCATCCTTGCCTATAATGCGTGCAGGCATGCCGTAGAACATCTGAAAGAGCAGGCAATGCCCGTCCACCAGTAGCAGCTTGTTCATCAGAAATTCTGCGAGTTCCAGCCCCAGAGCGAGATCTCCTCGTACTTGACGTAGGTGTTCTCGGGTGCGATCTGCAGCGTGTTATCCATAATGCGGCAGATCTCGGCGGTCAGCTCCTCGCACTTTTCCTGATTGATCTTGCCAAATACCTGCACCTGCAGCATCGCGCAGGGCGCGTCGTCACCGTGGAAATACATGCGGCTTTGGTCGTGAATATCCAGCATCAGCCATCTCTCGCTCTTGCCGGGCAGAATGGCAATCGCCTCGCCAAGTGCCTGCTTGAGCGCAATTTCCTCGGTTTTGCTGACTTGCTTGTTGGTTTTAACGTCAATAAAGGGCATAAATGTTACCTCCATGAATTCTTGATGCTATTATTATAGCGGATTTTTGCGCAAAAGGCAAGACAAAATAGGGAAAAGTCTTGCTTTTTTTGCAATTTGGGTGTATGATAATATAGAAGTACTGTTTATATGGAGACAAAATGATCCCAACTTTATATAATATCACCCCCGCGGTCAATCTGCGCGCGATACAGACGGATCGCTTCAAGAACGCACAGCTTTCGGTGTCGCTCATTCTGCCTGCAGACCAAGAGCTGTCCCCCTTGACAACGCTGCTGTTTTCGGTGCTGCGCCGCGGCACGGAGCAATATCCCACCATCAAGGAACTCAACCTGGTGTTGGATATGCTGTATGGCGCGTCCATTTCCTATCGCAATACCTTTTTTGGTGACTCTCAGGTCATCGGCTTTGTGCTTGAAACGCTGGGCAAGCGTTATTTGCCCGACGGCGAGCAGACCGACCCGCTCAAGGTCGGTATCGGTGTCATCGAGCAGATGCTGTTTCACCCGCTTTTGGATGAGAACGGATTTTTGCGTGCGGACGCCGTGCAAAGCGAGATTGAGAATACCTGCGACGATATCCGTGCGCAGATCAACGATACGAGATCGTATGCACGTATGCGCTTGCGTGAGTGCATGTTCCAAGGACAGCCCTACGGCGCGTCTTTGGTAGGCAAGGTCGAGCAGGTACAGGGTTTTACGCCCCTTATGCTGACCGAGCATTGGAAGCGCATCCTGCAAAGTGCACGCATTGAGTGTTTTTACGTGGGCAGTGATGATCCCGCATACGTGGCATCCTTGCTAAAGAACGTGTTTTTGGATGCGCCCACGTCACTTTTACCCATGCAGGACACCACTATCCCATCGCCGCGCGCGCAGGTGCAGTACGTAGATGAGGATCTGGCTGTGGCGCAGGGAAAGCTGGAGATCGGCTTCTATACGGGAATTACGCCCGACCATCCCGATGCGGTGGCACAAAGCGTTTTCAACGAGCTGTTCGGCGGCAGCTCTGTGTCGCGACTTTTCTTGAATTTGCGCGAGAAAAAGAGCCTGTGCTATCATTGCTATTCCTCAGCCGTGGCACATAAGGGGATCATGACCGTATCCTGCGGCATTCATCCCGATAATCGAGAGATTGCCGAACGCGAGATTTTTGCCGAGCTGACACGCTTGCAGCAAAAGGCTGTCGGTAAAGCCGAATTGAAAATGGCGCAAAGATCGCTGATTAACGCGCTGCGCCAGTGCAGCGATTCGCCTGCAGCTCTGCAAAGCTACTGGTTTGGCAGGCAGGTGTTCTACGGCTCAACGCTGACCCCCGAGAGGTGTATCGAGCGTGTCAAGGCAGTCACCGCGCAGGACGTTATGCGCGCTTCCCGTGCCGTTGTACCCGATACGGTATATTTTTTGAACGGAACGCTTGGCGGGGAGGAGGGCGACGATGAATCATAATATCATTTCAAGGACGGTACACAAAAATACGCGCCTTGGCGAGCGTTATACCGAAATTTTGCATGCAAGCGGTTTGAAAATCTTTGTGTACCCCAAAAAGTGCTCCTCCACGTATGCTATTTTGCAGGTAGGGCTTGGCTCCATGGATGCCGAATATCTGGATGCGCAGGGCAATGCGTGCACCATGCCGCTTGGCACGGCGCATTATCTTGAACACAAAATGTTTGAAAATGCGGACGGAGTCAACTCCGATCTGCGCTTTTCCGCCCTCGGTGCGGAGTGCAATGCGTTTACCTCTTATGACCGAACCGCATACCTTTTTAACACGACCTCCAACGTCAACGCCTGCCTGCGCGAGCTGTTGCGCTTTGTCACCCATCCGTATTTTACCGAGGAATCGGTCGAGCGTGAGCGGGGAATCATTGCGGAGGAGATCCGAGGTGCGGCAGATCACCCGTGGGAGCGGGCGTATGCGCAGATGATCAAGGCAATGTATGCACAGCATACCGTTCGTTACGAGATTGCGGGAAGCGAGCAATCCATTGCACAGGTTACGCCGGAGCTGCTGTATGCCTGCACCAATACCTTTTATCTGCCCTCCAACATGTCGCTTGCCGTCTGCGGCAACGTCACCCCTGCGCAGGTGCTGCGTATTGTCAACGAGCAGCTTACATCCGCATACCAAAAGCCGTTATTTGCACATAAGCAATTTAGTGAGAGTGCTTGTGTACAAAGCACGCGTGCGGTCAGCTATATGCCGGTTCCCAAGCCTGTTTTTTATATCGGACTTAAGGACGTTGACATCTCTGCCGATCCTGCAGAGCGCATCTTGAAGGATGCTTGTATGACACTGCTGTTTGAGCTGATTTTCTCCATGTCGGGAAAGCTTTGCAGCGATCTTTATGAGCAAGGACATATTTCCTACGGCATGTATTATGGGTATTCGATCAACGAGCGTGTTGCAACGGGAACGGCGGCAGGGGAGGCACACGATCCCGAGGCGGTGTATGCCGCAGTGCTTGCGTATATTGAAAAGCTTAAGCAAGAGGGAATACCCAAAGAGGATTTTGAACGCTGCAAGAGAGTGGAGTACGGCAATTTCGTTGCCGAGTTTGATTCTCCCGAAAATATCGTCAACATGCTGCTTTCCTTTGCGGACGACGGCAGCGAAATGCTTTCCTATCCATCCGTCATGCAAAACGTGACGTATGAGCAATGCAGCGCATATCTGCATCAGTGCTTTAACGAAAAATCTATGTGTCTGTCAGTCGTTTATCCGGAGGATGGGCAAAATCAAGGAGGTCATGATCATGGGTGAAATCACCAAAATTGCATTTCCCGGGTTGGGAATCGGTGAATTTGCGATCAATCGCGTCGCATTTTCCGTCTTTGGCGTGGATATCTACTGGTATGCGCTGTTGATCACGTGCGGCATTGCGCTGGCAGTGTTTTATACGAAATATCGCTCTGAGCGCGAATGGGTGTCCACGGATAACCTTTTGGATATCGCGATGGCGACCGTGATTCTCGGCGTGATCGGTGCACGTCTTTACTACGTGCTGACCTCGTTGGATTCGGGGCAATACAATACAATTAAGGATTGGATCAATATCCGCAATGGCGGTCTTGGCATTTACGGCGGTATTATCGGTGGTGTCATCGGACTTGTTGCCATGTCGCTGATCCGCAAGGCGAACGTGTTTGCCGTGCTTGACAGCGCAGCACCCGGTGTGATGATCGCGCAGGCAATCGGCAGATGGGGCAACTTCTGCAACGGTGAGGCGTTCGGCTCTCCCATTGTAAACGGTCAGATTACCTATGCGTTTTTAGGTCCTGAGAAGACCTATCCCGTTTCTGACGGCAATATTCTTTACAGATTGCGCATGGCAGTAGAATCGGGCGCTACTCACAGTGAAGGATATAGCGGTATGGTGGAGGTGCAGCCCACGTTCCTTTACGAATCTCTGTGGAATTTGCTTGGCTTTATTCTTATCAATATCTTCTATAAAAAGAAGAAGTTTAACGGGCAGATCGCGTTGATGTATTTTGCGTGGTACGGCTTTGGCAGAATGTTCATCGAGGGACTTCGCACGGACAGCCTGTTCGTTCCCGGTACGGGCATTCGCATTTCGCAGCTGCTGGGTCTTGTGTTGCTTGGGGCAGCAATTGCGGTTCTTGTTGTAGGACTTGTATTTGCTTATAAAAACAAGCTTGCTAAGGTGCTCGTCCCCAATTTTGTGCCGGATATCAAAGCATTCCGCGAGGAGCAGAAGAGAATAGAGGAAGAGCGCGTTGCGGCAAAGCGTGAGGCAAGAGCTCAGAGGGCAAAACAGACCGATACGGAAAATCAAACGGACGAACAGGAGGAGCAGGACAATGGCAACGATCATTGACGGAAAACGTATTTCGGGCGAAATTCGCGCAGAGCTTGCAGAGAAAACCAAGGAATTCCAAAGTAAGCACGGTACCGTGCCCGGACTTGCGGTGATTATCGTGGGAGAAGATCCCGCGTCGCGTGTTTACGTGCGCAACAAGCACAAGGCCTGCGCTGAGGTCGGCTTTTATTCCGAGGTGCACGAGCTGCCCGCTGATTCTACACAAGAGCATGTCATAGCGCTGATTGACCGTCTCAACGAGCAGGAGAACATTCACGGCATTTTGGTGCAGCTGCCGTTGCCAAAGCACCTTGACGAGCAGACCATTCTTTTACGCATCAAGCCTGAAAAGGACGTGGATGCCTTCCATCCTTACAATGTAGGTAAGATTATGATCGGTGATTATAACGTGTTACCTTGCACCCCTGCAGGCGTGATGCAGCTGCTTGCCCGCAGCGGTGTCAGTGCAGCGGGAAAGCATTGTGTGGTGATCGGTCGCTCCAATATTGTCGGCAAGCCCATGGCAATGCTGTTGTTGCATGACAACGGCACCGTGACCATTTGTCACAGCCGAACACCTGATCTCAAGGCGCAAACGCTGCAAGCGGACATTCTCGTTGCTGCGGTAGGCAGAGCGGGATTTGTGACTGCAGATATGGTCAAGCCCGGTGCTGTAGTCATTGACGTCGGCATCAACCGTAATGCTGAAGGGAAACTGTGCGGTGACGTAGACTTTGAGTCCGTAAACGAGGTTGCGTCCATGATCACTCCCGTTCCCGGCGGTGTTGGGCCTATGACTATTACCATGCTGCTGCAAAACACGTTGACTGCAGCAGAAGCGGCTTTGAATAAGTAAAAAAAGATGGGGACACGCTAAGCGTGTCCCCAATGTTGTTAATTGATTTTGGCGTACGCGGCATACAGAAAAGGTGCTACGTATTCTACACCGTCTACTGCAACGCGTGCGGTTGTGGGGCTGTACTGACAGTAGAACGTGACGAGGTCACCGGAAAGAAAATTCTGCTGATCCTCTATAAAATAGTCCCGCACGAGAATGACGATCTCGCTGTTGTCGGGATCGGTGCATACGTAATAGATTGCCGAATCAGATACCTCTCTGCGTTCCACTTTCAGCGTGATGCTTATATAGGCTTCTTCATATGACGCAGGGGAGCGATAATATTCCTCCGGCGTTATCACTTCGCAAGCTGCAACGTATTCTTCTTTGGAAAGTGAGGTGTCAACGAAATCCTGACCGAATATCTCACCGACCAAGATTGTGCCAATCATTACAGAGCCACCTATAATTGTAGGAAGCAACAGGTACAGCGCAATGCACAGTACCTTTTTCCAGGTGTTGTGAGGACTGGTGATGCAAAGAATAATGCCCACCAAAGGGAACAGCGCAAGCATTAGAATGATGAACCACCAACGGTGATACCAGGAAATAAAGGTCACTCTGCCCGAGCTGTGTTTTTTCTTTTTATGCTTGACGGGTTTTCTGTTGCCCGCGCGCATTTCCTCAGGGCATATTTTTTTGCACAATGGGCAAGCGTCACTTGCGAAAAAACAGTCGCAATCCGGGCATTTATTTAAGTCCGGGCGGTCAAGCTCATCGTCGTCCGCAAATGTTCCAAGCATTCTTCCCATGATTGTAGCTCCTTTCATATCGGGGTGTTCTTATTATATCACAATGGTCTTTCAATTTCAAGTATTATTTTTAAATGCAGTGCAACCTCCTCAACGGAGGACATACCGCAGCTTGAAATGGGTCCGATTGAACTCGTTGGGGCAGCAAAATAGCCACCCTGCACAAGCAAGGCGGCTATTTTGGCACCCCCAACGGGAATCTGAACCCGTATTTCGCTGTGCGAAATGTCAAGCTGCATGTTGCGGTTATTGTTGTAAAACTTTACCCGCAACTTGAAATGGGTCCGATTGAACTCGTTGGGGCAGCAAAATAGCCACCCTGCACAAG
>JAFNZX010000201.1 GCA_017382615.1 Clostridia bacterium
GCTTTGCAAAGTGTCTGTTTGCATTTGCAGAGGGAACAACGCCAAGCAGCGTGCCCGTGCTGCAAATTGCTGCACAGTTATACAGCTTACCGTTCATTTGCATGGGCAAACCGACAATGGTGATCGCATCCAGATCGGCAGTCAGCTCAAGATAAGCCGCAAGAGCATCCTTTGCGCCTTTTATCAGCGTGCTTTGGAAAAACAGGTCACCGCAGCTCGCACCGGTCAGGCACAGCTCGGGGAATACGATAACACGCGCGCCGTCGATCTCGTAGGCATTGCGTGCAGTTTGTGCCAGTATCTCTGCGTTATATGCCGCGTCAGCAAGCCTGATTTCAGGTGCAGCGGCAGCTATTTTGATAAATCCGTGTTTCATGGAAACCTCCGAAAAAACCATATTCTTGAAAATATTATAACACGATATTTGCATGATTGCAAGACCTCGCATAAAAAAACGCAAAATATCACGTTACGCATTGACATTCACTCTGCTGTTTGTTATAATATTATCAATAAATAACAGGAAGAAGGCTGACAAAAAATGAAAGACATCTCGAGAAACTTAACAATGCTGTGTGATTTTTACGAATTGACCATGAGCAACGGTTACTTTGCTTGCGGTTTTAAGGACAAGATCACATATTTCGACGTGTTTTACCGATCCAACCCCGACAACGGGGGCTACGCCGTTGTGGCGGGACTTGAGCAGGTTGTGCAGTACATCAACGACCTGCACTTTGACGAGCAGGATATCCAATACCTGCGCGACAAAAATTGCTTTAGCGAAGAGTTCCTTGACTACCTGCGCAGCTTCAAATTCACCGGTGATATCTGGGCTGTTCCCGAGGGAACTGTAGTATTTCCCGGCGAGCCCTTGATGACCGTGCGTGCCAAGGCCATCGAAGCACAGTTTATCGAAACCTACGTGCTGATGATGATCAACCACCAATCGCTCATCGCTACAAAGGCTGCCCGCTTGGCGCGTGCCGCAAAGGGCAGGCCAATCAGTGAGTTCGGCTCCAGACGCGCGCAGGGCAGTGATGCTGCAATTCTCGGTGCTCGTGCAGCTTATATTGGCGGTGCCTCCGCGACTGCGTGCACAATTTCCGACATCGCTTACGGTGTCCCTGCAACGGGCACAATGGCGCATTCCTGGGTACAGATGTTTGATACAGAGTACGAGGCGTTCAAAACATACTGCTCGATTTATCCGAACAACGCAACGCTGCTGATTGACACCTACAACGTGCTGGAATCCGGTGTACCCAACGCAATCCGCGCGTTTAACGAGGTGCTCAAGCCTCTGGGCATTACCAAGTGCGGTGTACGCCTTGATTCCGGCGACATTACTTATCTGACCAAAAAGGTCAGGGAGATGCTTGATGCGGCGGGCTGGACAGAATGTAAAATAGTTGTTTCCAATTCGCTTGATGAATATATTATCCGCGAACTCATCCGTCAGGGCGCGTGTGTGGATGCTTTCGGCGTTGGTGAGCGTCTGATCACGTCACTCTCCGCTCCCGTATTTGGTGGTGTTTATAAGCTGGTCGCTGTGGAGAATGACGACGGTAGCATTCAACCAAAGATTAAAATAAGTGAAAACGTTGGCAAAATTACCACTCCGCACTTCAAAAAGATCTACAGATTGCGCGGTAAAACCACCGGCAAGGCAGAAGCGGACGTCATCTGTTTGTACGACGAGGTCATTGACGATAGCCAACCCTATGAGATCTTTGACCCTGAGCATACCTGGAAGCGCAAGGTTATGCAGGACTTTACCGCAACCGAGTTAATGGTGCCCGTATTCAAAAACGGCGAGCAGGTCTACATCCTGCCCACTCTTGAAGAGATCAAGGCGCGTTGCGAACAAGAAATCCAAGGCATGTGGGAAGAGGTACGCAGATTCACCAATCCTCACAAATATTACGTCGACCTTTCACAAAAACTTTGGGATATTAAGCACGAAATGCTTCGTAATCGCAGATAAAGGAGATATTTATGAGCTTCAAAAGAGTTTTATTGGTAATGTTAGCACTGCTGACGATGAGTTGCGTTTTGTTTGCTGCGTGCAATAATACTGATTCGCCGAATGATAACGCAGAGACGACTTTAATGGATGGTGAACAAACCACCGACCCGGAGCAGACAGAATTGCCCACTACCGATGTGACCACAGAGGAGCCGACTACTGAGGAAATTACTACGACAAACGAAAACAATGATCCGCTTTCGCCTAACAGCATTACCTTTACGGGAGATCCGTCGTTTAGCTGGCGGAAGATGCTGACAAGTGCTAATCAATGTGACTATGAAATCGTTAAGGACGATCAGTGCGGATACGTACTCAAGCTGACTACCAAGGATGGCGCAAACGACCCCTTTATTCTGTTTGATTACAAGAACTACGTCAAAAAGTTCGGGATGACCGCGGTAAGTGCTGACGAATACAAGTACGTTGTGCTGAAAATCAAGGCAGAAAACGTCACAAGCGACGCGTTTGAGGTGTTTTACGCAGCGGGAAAGAACAAAAATCCCGTGGGCGGCATGAGCAATGTCATGACGTTTGACCAAACGAATCCTGACTGGCAATATATTGTCATGGATCTGTCCGCCGCGGATTGGACCGGTACGGTTAACTTGTTCAGATTTGACTTTCTGGTAGCCCCTTCAGGAGGCGGCGAGTCCGTTTCTATTGCATCCATTGACTTCTATAAAACCGCCGGGGAAGCTTATGAAAGCTTTGACGTGGATATGACCAAGCCGGGACAAGGCTCTGATCTTAAAGAGAGCGCGGTACAAGGCGTTAACTACGACAAGCTTACCGCTTCTGATGAGAACGCCTCGGTACTGTTCTGGTTTGACCACATGACAGAAAAGACATATCGCGACAACATCACACCTTCCGAGCTCAACACCTACGTCATCCACATGGCAGGCAACAGCATTGAAAACTGTCAGTTCTTTATTGCTCCCACCGATTCAGCGCGCGACGTTCGCGTTGAGATCACGAATATGACGGATGGAAAGGGCAGCGAAATGACAACGAAACTGCTGCGTGAGCACTACGTCAAAATTGGAGACGATTGGGTACCTGATGCGCTGCCGCCCGTGGATGGCGCGGTACACGTTGCTAAAAATACGTCGCAGGGCTTTGTTCTTAAGGTCTTTGCAGACCAGAATCAGCCCGCGGGACTTTACAATGCAACCGTTAACGTCTATGACGCCCAATCGGGGGCATGCATCAAGACCGCAAACGTATATGCGTACGTATATGGCTTCTCGCTTTCCGAGCACACAGCACTTAAGACCGCTGTGCAAATGTCGCCTTGGGTCATCTCCAATTCCTATGCACAAAAGGGCATGAACGATTATTCGGCTGAGGATCTTTATAAGATCTATTACGATTTCATGCTGGAAAACCGCATATCCTGCTACAATCTGCCGTATACGCTGTGGGACAGTCGTGTAACTGAGTATCTGGATAATCCCAGAGTGACTTCCTTCAGCATTAAGGAAAGCAACGGTGGCGACGAAGCGGGCGCGTATGCATTGCTTTCGCAAAAGCCCGAATGGCTCAAGAAGGGATATTTCTATTACGTTGACGAACCGACCACGCGTGATTTGTTGTATCAGCTGAAAACTCACGGAGACCGTTTGGCAAACAATTATCCCGGTTACAGACAAGTTTCGCCGTTCTTTACCAACATCACCATTGACGGCATGGATCAGATTTCGTTTATGCAGCCTTATACGCAGATCTGGTGCACAAAGGTGTTTGCTTTCACTCCCAGAGAGAAGGCTATAATCAGTGGTGCACAGTTTTTGACCACCAAGCTGCAAGACGACCAATACGGCACGTTTGCCGATAGAATGAAAGCAGAGGTTGCAGGCGGCGATGAGCTGTGGTTGTATTTCTGCTGGGAGCCCAATCAGCCTTATGCTAACTGGCTGGCTACCGGAGATGGAACAGAGCCCGTCGTATCGATCTGGCAGTGCAAGATGACTGATGCGACCGGCGTGCTTTATTGGGGGTCCACCTATTGGTCTGCTGATCCTTATAATGACCTGGCATCAACCGTGATTACCAGCGTATACGGAGACGGCGTATTGCTTTACAGCGGAGCAGAGGTGGGCGTATATGAAGCGGTATCCTCCTTCAGATTGGAGAACATCCGCCTGGGTATCCAGGATTATCAGATGCTGGATATGTTGGAGCAGCAGATCGGAAAACAGGCGGCCGAGGAAATGGTGGCTATGGTAACCAAGGACGTCGTCACTTATACCAACGATGACGATTACCTGCATGCAGTCAGAGTACTGCTCGCTCA
>JAFNZX010000202.1 GCA_017382615.1 Clostridia bacterium
ATCACGGGCGGCAGGACCGCCAAAGCAGCAGCCGAGCACACCACAATGGGGGTATACCAGCGCGCAAAGCGAGTGATGTACGCCTCGCTCTTGGATTTTTTATCGCCCGAGGTTTCCACCAGCTCCAAGATCTTGGATACCGTGGACTCGCCGAACTCCTTATCCACACGCACGCGCAGAACGCCGTTCATGTTAATGCAGCCGCTGATGACCGCATCGCCCACGCTCACGTCGCGCGGGTTGGATTCCCCCGTCAGGGCAACCGTGTTCAGGCTGCTCTGCCCTTGTGTGACCGTGCCGTCCAGGGGTACCTTTTCACCGGGCTTGATGACGATGATATCGCCTACGGCAACCTCGTCCGGGAAAACCTCCTCGATTTTGCCGTCACGCTCGACGTTGGCGGTGTCGGGACAGATCTCCATTAAGGACGCAATCGCGCTGCGGCTCTTGCCGACGGCAATGCTTTGGAACAACTCGCCCGTCTGATACAGCAGCATGACCATGACAGCCTCCAGGTATTCGGGCTCCTGATCGGGGAAAAATCCAATCGAAAGCACGCCTATCGTGGCAACTGCCATCAGGAAATTTTCGTCAAACACCTGCCCGTGCAAAATGCCGCGCAGGGCTTTGTACAAAATATCATAACCGATGATGAAATACGGTACAAGATAGCAAAGCGCAGCCGCCCAATCGGGCAGGTGCACGTGTCCGTGGTTTTCACCGAAGTGGCTGTGCCCGCCGATCAGCACGTGGCAGGCAATCAGCAAAACAGCCGACAGGACAATGCGCACAAGTACCTTTTTTTGACTTTTTTTGAGCTTCATTACTTAATAATCACCTTACAATCGGAATCAACCTTCTTGACAGCCTTAACGATTTGAGGAATGATCTCCTCGAACTTGTCCTCGTCGGCTTCCACGGTCAGTCTCTGCGCCATAAAGCTGACGCTGGCGTAGGTCACGCCCTCAATCTTTTTGATGCCCTCTTCCATTTTTGCGGCGCAATGTGCGCAATCGAGGTCTTCCATTTTGAATACTTTTTTCATATTAAACTCCTTTTAAAGGCATATTTCTCTGTTTAGCATTATACTCCAAATCATTGGTTTTGTCAAGAGAATATCAAAATATCGCATCCCCCGTATGTCATCCGGCGCACCGTCACCCCGTATGTCATCCGGCGCACCGTCACCCCGTATGTCATCCGGCGCACCGTCACCCCGTGTGTCATCCGGCGCACCGTCACCCCGAGTGTCATCCTGAGCGAAGGTTGCGTAGCAACCGAGTCGAAGTTTTGCGGAGCGGATATTTCGCAGCATACGGCTGCGAAATGCAGCAGAGCAAAACCGCGAGCGCAACGAATGGCAGCGCGCAGCGGGATCTGCGAGCGGTTTCTGACACGCTTGTTTGCACAAACTAACATTTGTTTGTGATCGGTTTGGGATTACTTTGAAATTATAACAAAGGCTCAGGAGACATTGCGCAAACCCATCACAGATCCCGCTGCAATTCGCCTTTGGCGAATATTTGCGCTTTTGCTCTATTCCGTATCCTGCTGCGCGACGGATACTTCATTCCGCAAAAGTTCGACTACGGGCTGCGCCCTTCGCTCAGGATGACACTCGGGGTGACGGTACACTCCGCTCAGGATGACACATAGGGGATGGTCTGCTTCCCATTTTCATACAATGCGCATTTTTCTCTTTACATCCTTGTCAAAATATGGTATACTGAAAGCATCAAACAAACGGAGGACGCTATTATGCCCGTTATCGTTTCCGACAAGCTTTGTGCACTTAACGTCAAAGACGTAAAAATGCACGGCATATTTGACGAAAAGCTGCGCCTTGTATGTGAGCAGACGCTCAAAAGAATTGATATGCATGCCCTGGCGGATTATTTCCGCTACCGCACAGACGCCTTTGCCACGGGTGAATTCTGGGGCAAGCTGATGCGCGCCGCTTGCATGACCTACGCCTACACCCATGATGAGGAACTGGCTTGCATTATTAAAACCGCTGTGGATGATCTGCTTAGTTTGCAGGACGCGGACGGTGACCTGAGCACCACCAAAAAGGCGACCCAACCCAAGGGCGCGTGCGGCAGCGACTTGTGGGAGCGCAAGTATGCCTTGATGGGGCTTTTGGAATATTACCGCGTCTTCGGTGACGAGCGTGCCTTGGACGCTTGCCGCCGCGTGGTACGTTACACAAACGATCAGGTCGGTGCTGCGCCCAAGACTCCCATTACCGAAACGGGCTGGGCGTTTTATGGCATTGAGTCCTCCTCCATTCTTGATCCGCTTATGCAGCTGTACGCCATTTGCGGTGAAGCATCCGCACTGGAGCTTGCAAAGCACATCGTGGACGTGGGCTGCTGCAAGCGCGAGCACCTTTTTGACGCCATTCGCGCAGGCAAAGACCCGTGGGAGATCGGAAACAACGGCGTGCCCAAGGAATCCATTGCAAAAGCATACGAAATGATGTCCTGCTTTGAAGGGTTGCTCGGCTACTACGCAAACACCGGTGACGCGCAAGCCCTGGATACCACCCTGCTCTTTTGGAACAAGGTATATGACCAAGAAATCACGTTGCTTGGCTCCGGCGGTGCGGACGCACCGCGCAATCTGGGTCCCGGTACGGGCGAGCAATGGAATCTGACCCGCTCTAACCAAACCAACCCCGATATTGATCTCATGATGGAAACCTGCGTGACCGTTTACTGGATGCGCCTTTGCTACCGCCTGCTCGCCCTGACGGGCGAGGTAAAGTATGCGGATGCACTGGAGGTCAGCCTGTACAACGCCATCGTAGGTGCGCTGCGTCCCGACGGGCAGTTCTTTGAATACTTTCCCAAATTTAACGGTCAGCGCAATCCGCGCGTCAATTTCTCCTTTAATATAGAGGGCTTTGACCTTTCCTGCTGCACGGCAAACGGCCCGACGGCTCTTGCCATGGCACCCTATCTGTACGCCATGAAAACAGAGCGCGGCGGCGTGCTTAACCTTTACGAAAACGGCTGCTTTGATCTGGACGGCGTGCGTTTTGAGGTGTCCTCGCGCTATCCCCTGCTCGGCTCTGCCGTGCTGACCGTGACAGATGCGAGCACCGACGCCCCCATGACGCTTGGGCTGCGCGTGCCCGCATTTGCAAAGGACTTTTACGCCATTTCCGAGGGCAAGCTGCTCCCCGGTCAACCCGGTACGTATCTGGAGATCGAGCGCGTATGGCATGCGGGCGACACCGTCACGGTTGCCTTTGATATTCCGCTCGTCTGCCATCCCGCACCCAAGGGTGACAACCGCGCGGGCGACAATTTCTGCGCCTTTACCTACGGCGCGATCCTGCTTAGCCGCGACAACCGCTACGATGCCGATCCTCTCGCACCCATCGGAAGCACGACCGTGACCGATTACCGCGTCATGCCATCCGACTGCGGTGGTTACCTCAAAGCAGAGGTACAGACCGAGCGCGAGCTCTTGACGTTGATCGACTACGCATCCGCAGGCAACGAGTGGAAAGAAGATGCGCTGTTTGCATCCTGGATACCAACAGTAAAATAATAATTACCGATAAAAGAGCGTTGGTAAAAAATCCTGATATGAATATCAACATATTAAAGCGTTTGTTAAGGGTTGCAACAATTGCGCCGAGGATTGAATCAAAAGCGGCAAGAATACCTATTGCAACATACACAGTCATAACTGCGGTTATGTTTATATTAACAAGAAA
>JAFNZX010000203.1 GCA_017382615.1 Clostridia bacterium
CCCATAAAAAATGTGTGCATTATGCTATTCAGTTGGTTTGGCATATTTAGTATAACACGATTTGTGAGAAAAATCAAGGATTTTTGAAAAGATTTCAAAATTCATCTTAATATCAGTCGTATTAGGATGATTATTTCGATATGGTGGCATCATTACCGCTTGACAAAATAAGAAAGATAAGGTATGATTAAGATACTACCATGCAAAGGAGACCTCTATATGCTGACCGAACATCCTCTTTATTTTTTTAGCGTGAACGCTGCACATAACGACGACTATCACAGCCGCGTGACCGAAGCCATGAACGCGACACCCGTATCCGCAGAGAACGGACAATATACCTATCGCCTTGCAAATTACGACGGCGAGGTGCAGGTGGATTGCATGCCCTTTGACGAGCACACCTTTGAAAGCATCACCACCGTGCGTAACACGGGCACGCAGCCCCTGACGCTGGATCGCCTTTCCTCGGGCTACGTGGCAGGCATTGGCAGAGGCGGCAAGCCTTGGCACGACAAGCGTTTCGTGCTGCATATGTGTGATTCCTCCTGGCAGGGCGAAGGGCAATGGAGAAGCGGATATATTGAGGAGTTTGGCGTCTATCCCACCTATAACCACGGTACGCAACGCGCATGGCGCATAGGCAGCACGGGCTCTTGGACGACCTGCCGCCATTATCCCATGATCATGCTGGAGGACACTGCGCTTGGCGAAACCTGGTATTTTGAGATCGCTACGCACGCGTCTTGGTATATTGAGATCAACGTGGGCGGCTACCGCAGCGATCTGTGGCTCAACGTGCTGCTTTCTGCTTGTCACGAATTACACGACGGTTGGCACTACGAGCTGCAGGCAGGGGAGAGCTATACCGCACCGCTTGCCATTTACGGCAAGGTTAAGGGTGGCTTTGAAGAGGCGGTTGCCGCGCTGACGAAATACAAGCGCGCCAAGATCGACCGCGCGTTCCCGGGCGGGCATATTCCCGTATGCTTTAACGACTACATGAATTGCCTTTGGGCGCTGCCTACAAGAGAAAAGTTAGTGCCTCTGATCGATGCGGCTGCCGCTGTCGGATGCGAATATTTCGTCATTGACGCAGGCTGGTTTGGCGGCGGACAGCATTGGAGCGCGGCTCTTGGTGACTACGAGCAAAACGACGCTTTGTTTGGCGAGGGCGGATTTGACGGCATTCTCGCCTATATCAGAGAGAAGGGCATGCTGCCCGGCTGCTGGCTGGAGGTGGAGAGCGTCAATGCAGGCGCGCAGGTATTGCAAAAGATTCCCAATGCGCGCCTGACCAGACACGGACACGTCATAGGCAAGAACACGGGCTTTCTCAATTTCCGCAATCCTGCCGTGCGCGAGCACGTATTCGGCATTTTCCAGCGTCTTTACAATAAGGGCATTCGTTTTATCAAGAATGACTACAATCAGAACGTTGGCATCGGCATCGACGGTGCGTGCGGGCAGGCTTCTCCCGAAGAGCTTGGGCGCAACCAAGCCGCCTTTATGTCACTGATCGACCGCGTGCACGAGGCGTTTCCCGATCTTGTCATTGAAAACTGTTCGTCGGGCTGCATGAGAGCAGACCATGCAAGTGAGCGGCATTTCTACATGCAAAGCGTCAGCGACCAGGAATATTACGAGCGCATGCCCAGCGTGGTGCAGGGGCTCTTTGCTTGCATGCCTCCCGAGCGCGTTGGCATTTGGGGCTATCCTTATCCCGTGATGATCGAGCACCGCGAGAGATTTGTGCCAAGCGCGGAGTTTACCGCAAGATTTGCGGACGGGCACAATACCGTGTTCAATATGGTGCAGACCATGCTTGGCTGCATCTATCTGTCGGGGCATATCGACTGCGCGGATGAGGAAAATCTCGCACTCATGAAAGAGGGTATTGACCTGTATAAGCAAAACCGCGACACGCTTGCCAAGTCCTATCCCGTCTATCCCACGGGGCTTACCAAAATGGCGGACAAGGGCATTCTGTCCTTAGGTGTGCAAGAGCCCGAGAGCGGTACGCTGCTCTTAGCCGTTTGGAAGACGGGCGAGCAGACGCACGCCGAGATTGAGCTTGGCAAGTACGTAGGCGAGAGCGCACGCATGGAAGCCATGTACCCTGCACGTGCCAAGGATACCGTCTCGCTGCAGGGAAGCACGCTGCACGTGGATTTCCCGAGCTGCGACAGCGCGGTTTGGGTCAAGCTGTTGTGTGACCAATAACTGAAATATATTGGAAATTTGCAATATTTATCGTAGGGCACTTGACTTTTGCACGATATAGTGATAAAATGGTCGGGTATATGCCAAACAATGGTTTTACAACACAAAATTAAAAGAAAAGGAAGATTTACATCGTGAAAAAGTTACTTGTTTTACTGGCACTTTGCATGGCATTGTCCGTTGTTCTGATTGCTTGCGATACGAACGAGCAGCCCATGGACGAGACCACTGCAGGTACCACCGAAGCTCCTACTACCGAAGCTCCTACTACCGAAGCTCCCACCACTGAGGAGCCCACCACCGAAGAGCCTACCACCGAAGAGCCCACCACCGAAGAGCCCACCACCGAAGAGCCTACGACCGAAGAACAGACAACCGAGCCTGATAATTCCTGGGACGTTGACTTCAGCAAGGCACCCATCAGCGGCAGCTATGCTGAGCCCTGGGCAGGCAATCAGCTGATTCCTTCGCTCTCTGCACAGGATCTGATCTACGTTGTACACTACGGTTCTATCAATCTTGGCGAGGTTGACCTGTCCAAGTACAGCAAGGTGACCGTTACCTATGCAACTCCCGTAGGCGGTGATAGTGCAGGCGGTAATTTCGCTGCGCAGTATGAGGCAACCGCAAAGAGAGTTATGCTGCTTAACACTGCTTCTGCTATTCAGGAAAACTCTGCATTTGAGTATCTGCCTGCAGAAGGTGCTATTATTGCATCCGCACAGTACAGCATGTCCGCAACCCATATGGAGCTGACTACTGTCGAGATCGATCTTTCTGCCATCGATTACAATGGTCAGACCTATCTGACCTTTGACTTCCGCGATGCGAACAACGCTTTCGGTGCAACCTCTTATTTGATTGTTGTTACCGATATTGTGTTTCAATAATTGAATCAAAAAAAGAGAAGACCGAGTCAAAGGCTCGGTTTTCTCTTTTGTTATGCTCAATACTCTGCCACCAGATCGTTGTCCTGCTCCTTAACGGTCAGGAACACCATGGTGGTATCGCGCTCGCCTACGGGGGTGTTGGGGGAGTGCATGGAAAGGTATAGCTGTCCGTCCGTATCGGCAAACAGCATACCGTGACCGCCGTCAAAGGGGTAGCCCGCATCGGTCTTGCCGTAAAGACGCTTTTCGCGTTGCAGCCATTTGCCGTCGGGTCTGCCGTCCTCACTCTCGGCAATGCCGACAGCATAGCCGTCCTCGGCAAAATTCGACCAGATCATGAGCAGCTTGCCACCCTTGGTTCTGTACATAAAGCAGCCGTCTGTCACGCCGGCAGTCGCCCAGGGGGCGTCATCCGCACGGAACAGATCCACGGGCTCGCTTACAAGGTGTGTCAGATCGTCCGACATTTTGGCAACGGACATCAGTCCCACGTGATCGGGGCGGCAGGTCCATTCGTGCACGAAAATGCTCCAGGGCTGACCCTGCTCGTCAATGTACAGCGTCGCGTCAATACAGTCCCAATCGTGGGGCGTAAAGTGCCCGTCCGAGATCTGCACAAAGGGGCCCTCGGGCTGATCGGCGCAAAATACGCTGCA
>JAFNZX010000204.1 GCA_017382615.1 Clostridia bacterium
AATACAAAATGCGCGAGGACGCTGTCAAAAAGCTTGGCTTGCAAAAGGCTGCCGGCATCGTGACCGCATAATGAAAAGAACCGAAATCCGAGGATGGGGCTGGTAAATTAGCGGCAAATAGGAGCAAAAATTAAGGACTGTATCGTTTTGATGCAGTCCTTGATTGCTTTTTATGAATAGTTGCTGTAGGTGCGGACGATCAATGATCGCCCCTACAGTCACTCGGGGGCTTGGATAATTAAAATCCCAACGGACATTGTAGGGGCGAGAATTTCGGCATAGCCGAAATATGTGATCGTCCGCGCCTGCGGCAATTACTATTTGAAAGCATTAAGGGCCGCCTTAGCAGGCAGCCCTTTGTTCAATTTTTCCGCTATTTACGCAGCCCCATTTCGGTTCTTTTTTTATAAAAGATTAAAGCATCAGCATGGAATCGTGCTCGGTCAGGCTACCGTTCTTGTAAAGCAGCGTCTTGACCTCGTACTTGCCAAACTCCAGCGAGAGCGTTGCGCCCTTGACCGTGCAATCGCACTTGCGAGATGCGTCCAGGTTGTTGAACAGACGCACCATGTATACCTCACCGTCCAGCTTACGGAAGCAGGAGAGCGTGATATCGTGATCGGAAAGCACAACGGGCGACTCTTTGAGATACGTACCATTGCCGTGCGGATATACGTTGAGGGTATAGGGCTTCTGGCAGAACTCGGTCGCCATGCGCTCCAGCTCACCGCGCTCGCAGATCGCTACGCGGAACGAGAACTCATGCACGCCAAGATCGATGTAATCATAATATCTCTCATCGGGCAGAATGGGCAGATCCCCTACGGGATGTGCGCAGTAGACAGAACCGTTCAGCAGCGTCAGATACAGCTTGCCGTTCTCTACAGAGCAGCCGTACGAGCCGCTCTTGAAAATGCCGAGCATCTTGTCACCGCACTCCACAGCCACGAAACGCTGCGAGCACTGCTCCAGCTCCGTGCAGTATTCCTGCGTGCCGAACGAGGTCTGACCGATAAACTTGCCAAACTCAGTAAGCGGGATCTCCAGCTTGAGTCCCTTACCCTTATCGTTCCAGGACGCGTTGACCTTGACGTCCACGTAAGGCAGATCGTTGTACAGCGTATACGCCACGCGCACGTCGGACTTGCCGGTGGTATATTCGCTCTCTACACGCGTCAGCACGTTACCGCGCTCAATGACACGCAGAGAGGTCTTGCAATCGAGCTTTGTCAGATCGTTGCTGACGGTCTTGAGCCACCAGCCCCAAGGGTCTTCGTTGTCGCTATAGGATACGGGCATGAACGCGCCGCAGCCCAGATACTGCTTGCCGCCCTGAGAAAGACCGGTCATCGCACCGCACTTCTCGCAGAAGTCGGCATGTACGCCACCGCCAAGGTCAAAGGAGGACTGCGGCGTTCTGTCCACGGGCACACGGTCTACAATGCCGGTCTTGACGTCAAATCTGGTCAGCGACATGGGAGCGAGCTTTGCGCGTACGGTCACGCGCTTTCTTCTGTCCATATTGATCGTGGAGCTTTCCTTGGTCAGCTGGCTGACGCAAACGCCGTGCTCGTCGCGCACCTCAAGGTGATACATGTCGGGTCCGACAGAGCCGACCGCATTCAACAGCAGCATTTCCAGATCAAACACACCGTCGATCTCATAAGGATGGGGGTTGAATACCGCAAAGGGATATTCCCCGCCCTTGCCGCGCTCCCAGCCCTCGAACAGCTTGAAGAACGCGCGGGAGAACTGCTCGTCCAAAATTTCAAGCGCATAGTCCGCCTTGCGCAGAGAGGACACGTTACCCTCTATGATACTGGTACCCGACAGCACGTCGTGGAACTGAATCATTGCCATAATGCGCTGTGCCTCGTCCATGGCTTTCTTATCGTATACGAAATCCGTTTCAAGAGCTGCGCGCGCACAAATCTTTTCGGTCATCAGCAGCTTATCCTCAAGCTCTGCATATCTGCGCTTGAGCGTGCTGACAGAGGTATAGCACTTGACAAAGCAGGGCTGCAGCGCACCGTCCACGGTTGCGCTCGGTGTAGCCGCTGCAAAGAACTGCTCGGGCGTGGAGTGCATGATCTGCACGCCGTTGCCAAGCTGCTCTTGCATAAATGCGCCCACCTCGGCAAGGTCCTTGCGGGAAGGTCCGCCGCCGTGGTTGCCGATGCCCCACAGCGCAAACGCCACGTCCTCGCCCTCCCACGGGCGCATCTTTCTCTTGATATTCTCTACCGCCTTACCAAGATCAGAGCAATAAATGGAATCATCCTCAAATCTTGCCGCCTTGACCGAAGAGCCGTCCAAGCCCTTCCATTCAAAGAACATATGCGGCAGATCCATCATGGGCACTAAGGGACGGCAGAAAATATAGCTGTCATAGCCGGTCTTGTTGAGAATCTGCACCAAGCCCTGCGTGTGGCCAAAGGAGTCAAAGTTGACGGCAGTGGTAGGACGCGCGCCAAATTTTTCCTTGTAATAAGTCAAGCCCGTTTCGATCTGACGCACAAAGCCCTCGCCGCTCGGAATATTGCAATCAGGCTGGATATACCATCCGCCCATAATGTGCCACTTGCCTGCCGCTACCAATTCCTGAATGCGGGCAAACAGCGCGGGATCATAACGCTCGATCCACTCGTAGAGCAGTGCCTCGTTATGGCAGAAGATGTAGTCGTATTCGTCTGCAAGCTCAGCAGCCGAATAAAAGGTTGCCAGTGCAGCGGTAGCCCCCTCGTTCCAATCCCATTGCCAAACGGGGTCCAGATGTGCATTACAAATCAAGTGTAGTTGCTTCATAAAATACTCCTTTTTTATAAATTCAGTTTGCTTTTATGGATTATTTTGCGTTTTTTGCATTCTGCTTTCGGCATTGGCTGCCATGCGGCTGTTGAACTCGGAAAATTGCCGCATTTCTTGGGGCGAAAAATCCGCGAAAATGCCACGCAGATATCGCTCGGCAGCACCCAGCAGATCGGGCATCATACACTCCGAGGTTTCGGTCAGACACAAATGCACCACGCGCCTGTCCCGCGCATCGCGCGTACGCGTCAGCAAATCCCTGCGGATCAAGTGCTCTACTGCTTTGGAGATATTTGCCTTTGCCATGCGGCTGTATTTGATGATATCCGTTGCGGTATTCTTCTCGGGATTATTATATAAAAACAGCAGCATAGTCATCTCTGTGCCCGTTAAATGATACTCCTTACATACGGGCGCAATGCATTCCTGTAGGTACTGCTCCATCGTATACATTTTACCTAACCATTCAGAAAAAAGCATGTATCCTCCTTGAAAATGACGATTGGTTTCCTTTTGAACTATTTTATTATACCGCATTTGTGCATCTTTGTCAAGTGGGAAGGCGTGTTTTTACACTTATTGCGAATTGACAAGCGCTGCACGATCGGCTATAATGAATATATATCAAATTGAAAGGAATCATGACGTATGAAACGCAATACACGCTCTGCCTTGCTTATACTGCTTACACTCTGCCTGCTGCTTCCCTTGGCAGCCTGCACAACGCTGCCCCAAGGAGAGATGGGGGATGACACAACGCCCATATCCGACGCAGCCACAGATGCCGAAAGCACGCAAGCCACTCAGGGTGACAGCACGCAGGCCGATGAGGGCGACAGCACAGGTACGGAAAACACCACCGAGCCTCCCGCACAAGGGGAGATTGACTACTATCCCGGCATGACCTACGTCAAAGAGGAGGTCAAGATTGCCGTGGACGGATTTGACCCTTCGCTGCTGGGCACGGTTGCAGATACCACGCAAAAGGGCGTTGCCACGCTGCTGGACGCCAATTTTGACGACGGTGACAAGACCGCAGGCGGCAAGATCGCGTACCGCGACCAAAACCTTGCCACCATCATGGACGGGCAGCTGCACTTCATCCACGACGGCAAGGACTACGGCAAGGGCTGGTCAACCTGGTCGCCCACCACGCCCGCATCTGTCAAGGAAAACGTACAGGTGCAGCTCTCTCTTGACATCAAGAGCTTTACACCGCACGCAGAGTCTACGGGCACGCACACCTGGATCTCCACCTTTATCGGCTGCTACGTTTCCAACTACTCGGGCAAGATTCCCGACTCCCCCGGCGACGGGCTTTGGTTCTCCTTCTCGGGCAACGACGTCATCACCGTCATAGGCGGCGACGTGGGCGGCTGGCCTACAGGCTTTACCTCGGTCAAGATCCCGCAGGGCTTTGCCGAGATGCAACACGTGGACGTGGTGTGCACCGAGAATTACGACACCTTTATTTACGGGATTTTTGACGGCGGCAAGAGAGAGCTGCTGCTCAAAACAAGCATGAACGACGACGTGCTGACCGTTTTTGATGCGCAAGGCAATCAGGTTGCCGAAACCGCAAACACCATGAGCCACTACGCAGGCGACTATTTCGTATTCTTTACGCACATGGGCGCGAGTGTGATCGACAACCTCAAAATCTATGCATGCCAAAAGGAGGAATACCGCGTGGAAACCACCATCAAAGCCGTTCCGGACGAGGGCGTTGCTCCCGGACTTGACATGACAGACAAGACCGATCTCGTCAGCATTTGCTACTCAGTATGGTTTGACGGCATTCTCGGCACGGGCACAAAACCCGTCCGCGATTTCAACAACATCACCGAGGTGCTTGCGGGCAAGCGCGATTGGGGATCTGTACACGCCTTCCACTACTGGGCAAAGCCCGCGCAGGGCTATTACCGCTCGACCGACATAAAGGCTGCAAAGAACAACCTGATCCTTTTGGGCGAGGCTGACGTGGACTTTATCATTCTCGACTACACCAACGCAAACGACGGCTACATTTCCAACACCGCCATGGGCAAGACATGGATGTTTGATCCGCTGGATACGCTTTGCCGCGCAACGCTTGAGCTGCGCGCCGAGGGCTATCGCACCCCTTATATCGTGGCGTGGTGCGGTCAATCTGACGGCCCCATGATCAAGGCACTTTACGACCGCTACTACACCGAAAACAACCCCTATGCCGATTGCTTTGTATACTGGGAGGGCAAGCCCTTTATGATCTATACCCAGAGCACAGACTCCTTCCCCTGCCCCGACCTCTTTACCGTGCGACATATGTGGGGCTTGACCACGGAGAAATGCTGGAGATTTTTGAACATCCGAAACAGAGGCACAGCCTACGAAAAGGACGGTGTGGCTGAGCAGATCTCGGTTGCGGTTGCCTCGCAGGAAACCTACATGTCCATGCCCACCGCGCACGGCAGAAACGGCGGTAAATTCTTCTACGATCAATGGAAGGAAGCCTTCCGCGTGCATCCCAAGGTGGTCACCATCACCTGGTGGAACGAATGGACCGCGCAACGCTTTATCGTGGACGGACAGACCGCGTTCGTGGACAATTACAACCAGGAATACAGCCGCGACATCGAGCCCATGGAGGGCGGCCACGGTGACCAATACTATCAATGGATGAAGCAGTACATCGCCGCTTACAAGGCAGGCGAGGATTGTCCCAAGCTGACCGAATGATAAGGAGATATTCATGAAAAAATGCATCCTCTCATTTTTGCTCTGCACCATCATGCTGCTCTCTCCCCTGACGGCTTTTGCCGAAACGCCTCCCTCCGAGGGCAACGGCTTGCTGATCACCGAGATCTGCTACAACCCTTCCTGGAAAGAGGGGGATGAGCGGATTGAGGAAAGCGCCGATGTGTTCGCTTACGTAGAGCTCTACAATCCCACAAACAGAACGATTTCACTTACCGATCTTTCGCTTTGCTACCGCACAGAAAAAGAAAGAATTGACTCCGGTGCGCTGATCTGTGCAGGCAATACCCCCTCCCTTGCCCCCGGTGAGATTGCCGTGATCGTGCTTTACGATCAAAGCAGCTGGACGGCGCTGGGACTTGACAACAAAGCAGAATGCGCCGCAGCGGTTTGGGAAGCTTTTACCGATCTGCACGGCATTGCCGATACGCTCGATAAAAATCACTTCTTTATTGCAACCAATAAGGACTTCAAGCTTGACAAGGAGTCCGCCAACGCTGCAATGGAGCTGTATTGCGGCGGCTATGTGAACACCTTTACCTACGACGCAGCGTACTATGACCGCAACAACCGCGCCGTTGTATTCGGCACGGAT
>JAFNZX010000205.1 GCA_017382615.1 Clostridia bacterium
AAAAATAAAAAAAGGAGAATCGTTATGAAATTCACTTTCAGAACCCTGCTTTTTCTGCTTTGCGGCGTGATGCTGGTCAGCGCGGTGTCATGTGACAGGGGCAGTGAGGACGTAACCACGGGTGCGGACACTACCGAGCCTGCAGAGGATACGACCGAGCAGACAACCGAGCAAGTGACAACCGAGGAAGTGACAACAGAGGAAGTAACGACAGAGGAGCCCGACGTGATGATCGGCGAGACCCTGGATGCTGCCTACGCAGCAGATTTCACCGTTTCCAAGGTGTTCACCTCGGATATGGTGGTGCAGCGCGGTGAAAAGCTGCGCGTTTGGGGTTGGGCACCCGAATCCGAGAACGGCAAAAAGATCTCGGGTGAGTTTATGGGTATGTTTGCCGAGGCTTTGATCGAGAACGGGGAATGGACGCTGCAGTTTGGTGCAAAGCTTACCGCCTGTGCCGAGCTTGGCAATACCATGAAGATCTACACAGATGCCAAGACGGTAGAGTTTGAAAACGTGCTGGTTGGTGACGTGTACATGGTCATCGGTCAGTCCAACGTGGCGTATCAGTTCGCAGCATATCTGCAAGCCGCAAGCACCGATAAGCAAAACTACGGTGCAAACATGATCGACGAGACTTTGCCGATCCGCCTGCATTACAATACCTTGAATGAAGGCGAGGCGCAGGGGTATCCCAAGAGAGGCACGACCGAGGTCTGCCCCGACGTGGTGCACAACCGTACCTGGGAAAGACCCACCAATGCAAGTGTGGGACGCTTTACCGCGATCGGCTATTGCTTTGCATGGAACTTCGTGCAGATGACCGAGGGCAAGGTGCCCGTGGGCGTCATTGAGATCGACGGTAACGGTCAGCCCTTGGGGTCATTCCTGCCCAATCAGGTAGCTGATGAGCTTAAGAGCGACAGATGGAATGAGCAGCAGGGCATTTACGTGCCCGAGGGTGTCAATGCAACCTGGGCAAGATACATGTACAATCATTATATGTATCCGTTTGAAAAGTACGCCATGGCAGGTCTTGTCTGGTATCAGGGCGAGAGTGATTTCCAAAGAGCGCATGCATCCGAGTTTGTTGAGCGTTTTAGTGCATTCATGACTTATATGCGCTCCACGCACAACGTCACCAATCCCGACTTTGCCGTTTACGTGGTGGAATTCCCCACCATTTACGATAAGCCCGCAGGCTTCAACGGTGTATGGCACTACATGGATCTGGGCTTGATCCGTACCGTTGTCGGCTCGATTCCGCAGACACTGTCAAATTCCTACGTAGCCGTTTCCAGTGATTTGTGGGCGGATGACACCTACTTCAACAGCCTGCACCCCGACTGTAAATTCGGTCAGGGTCAGCGCCTTGCCAAGCTTGCCGCAGCCGTAACCGGCAGCGCAGGTACGCTGGAGAGCGCAACGGGACCGATCCTTGAAAAGGCTGAGTTCTCGGACAATTACAAGACCGTCGTGCTGACCTTTACCAACGTTGACGATGGCTTGACTACGTCGGACGGCGGCAAGGAGGTCAAGGGCTTTACCTTCATGAGAAATGCTTATACCATCAATAATAAGAAGGGCTCGACCATCAAGGCAGAGATCACTGCGCCCAACCAGATCACGGTGACTTGCTCGGCAAGCATGAAGAACGGCGTTGTTTATAACGGCATTGCCAATAACTTCTACGGTAAAGAGATCAATCTGTGCAACAGCTACGGCAATCCCGCAGGCGCGTTCTTTATTGCCGCTGAGGAATAAAAAGTACCGTTTTTCGTAGGGCAGGGGCTTGCTCCTGCCGCTCCCCCGTAGGGCAGGGGCTTGCTCCTGCCGCTCCCCCCGTAGTATCATGTTTCATTTAAAACTTGACATTTTGTAAAAGATGTGGTATAATAGATATATCTTAGGAAAAGAGGTATATCAAATGTCAATGCCCCCTATATATCTAAGCGAAGAAGAAAGATACGCAGTTGAACAATTTG
>JAFNZX010000206.1 GCA_017382615.1 Clostridia bacterium
CCCTACGGGGGGGTCGCGGGCGATTCGGATTTCGGCTTTGCCGAAATATATCGCCCCTACGGGGGGGTCGCGGGCGATTCGGATTTCGGCTTTGCCGAAATATATCGCCCCTACGGGGTTATCGCAGGCGGATATGGAATCCGCCCCTACGGGGATTTGTAAAAAGATTTTCATCAATCCGTAGGGGCGACCTGCGGTCGCCCGCCCGTTTTCATGTCTTATCGAATATAAACTCTATCGTTTTCTACTTTTAATTTACCTTGGCAGAACAGGCTGACTGCCAGGGGCAAGATCTTCCACTCTGCCTCTTGCATGATGCGCTTTTGCAAGCTCTCGGGGGTGTCGTCCTCGTGTACGTCCACCGCCTTTTGCAGGATGATGGGGCCTGCGTCACATTCGGGGGTGACGAAATGCACCGTTGCACCCGAAACCTTGACACCCTTGGCAAGTGCTGCCTCGTGCACGTGCAAGCCGTAAAAGCCCTGTCCGCAGAAGGACGGGATGAGCGCGGGATGCACGTTGATAATGCGGTTGGGGAATGCCTTGTACATCTCTTCCCCGATGATGATCATGAATCCTGCTAAGACCACAAGCTCAATGCCCTCTTGCTGCAAGGTGGTGACCAACGCCTTGGTATACGCGTCGGCACTCTCATATTCCTTACGGGGGAGCACCATGCCCTGTATGCCTGCGTTTGCCGCACGCTCCAGCGCGTACACACCGGGCTTGGAAGCCAGCACCAGTGAGATCTCGCCGCCGCCAAGCTCTCCGCGCGCCTGCGCATCGATCAGTGCCTGCAGATTGGTGCCGCCGCCCGAAACCAGCACGGCAATACGCGTTTTATTTTGCTCCATTGCTCTGCCCCTTTCCCTTGGCAAGCCCGGTCAACACGGGTAAGAGCCAACCGCCCAGCGTGTTGCCTGCAACTGCAACCAGTATGAATACGATACTCATGGGATCAAAGCCGCCCAAGGAGGCGACCGTGAAATAATACACATCCGCCACCGAGTGCTCAAAGCCGCACAGAATAAAGGTGGGAATACAGAAGATGATGCCGACAAGCGTTCCCTTGGCATCGTAGGTCTTGACCGCTGCGTACATGAGAATACCGCAGAACACAGCCGCCACCAAGCCCCTGAGCATACCGCCCTCCAGCTTTGCGTCGCAAATGACCTTTGCCTTCTCGATCAGCGCAGGCTTTACCAAAGCCGCGCCAAGTCCCGTCAGGACGGCGCCGACCGCGTTGCCCGCAAGACCTACGGGGAGTGCGAACGCACTCATCTTATCGGGCTTTTCGATAAAGAGCCCGATCTTGCCCGTGTAGAGATAAAGCCCAAGCAGGCAAATCACCAGCAGTGCCACCGAGAACAGCACAGCGCCTACGACCTTATTTTCGCAGGACAGATACACCGTGCCGCCGATGCCTACCATGATACCCGAGGCAATACCGCCCCAAAATGCACTTCTCAGCATAACTCGATCTTTTCTTCGCCGCTGACGATCTTACCGATCACGTAAGCCTCCTCGCCGTGTGCGGTGAGAATTTCAATCGCCTCGTCCACCTGCTCTGCGGGAACGACCACGCTCATGCCAACGCCCATGTTATAGGTATTGAACATATCTCTCTCGCAGACGTTGCCGGTCTTAGCCAGCAGCTCGAAGATAGGCAGCACGCGAACAGACGCGCGGTCGATCTTTGCGCAAAGTCCGTCCGGAATACTTCTCGGAATATTTTCATAGAAGCCGCCGCCCGTGATGTGGGAAATCCCCTTGACGTCCACCTTTTCAAGCAGTGCAAGAATGGACTTGACGTAGATCTTGGTGGGAGTCAGCAGGGTTTCTGCAATGCTCTTGCCGCCAAGAGCTTCGCAGGGCACGTACAGAGAATCGGGGTTCTTATCAATTTCAAACACCTTGCGGCACAAGGAGAAGCCGTTGGAGTGCACGCCGCTGGATGCCAGCGCGATGACCACGTCGCCCTCCTTCATACGGGTGTTATCCAAAATCTTTTTCTTATCTACAATGCCGACAGCAAAGCCTGCTAAGTCATAATCCTCCACGGGCATCATGCCGGGGTGCTCTGCGGTCTCGCCGCCGATGAGTGCCGCACCCGACTGCACGCAGCCCTCTGCAACGCCTGCAACGATTGCCGCGATCTTTTCGGGCACGTTCTTGCCGCATGCGATGTAGTCAAGGAAGAACAAGGGCTCAGCCCCCACGCAGATGATATCGTTGACGCACATAGCCACCGCATCAATACCGATGGTATCGTGCTTGTCCATCAGAATTGCCATCTTGACCTTGGTGCCGCAGCCGTCCGTGCCCGAAACCAGTACGGGCTCCTCCATGCCTGCCACAGGCAAACCAAAGCAGCCGCCAAAGCCGCCCACGTCATCAAGGCAACCCTCGTTCTTGGTGCGTGCGATGTGCTTTTTCATGAGTTCCACCGCGCGGTAGCCCGCGGTGATATCTACGCCTGCTGCTGCGTAGCTTTCGGATCTGGAATTAGAATGCATGTCGTTGATTCCTTTCAGTATATTTCAAATTATTATTTTCAAATTTTATTCCTTGCCGTTCCAGCAATAGGTGCACAGCTTTTCGGGCGGCAAGCCGATTGCCTTGACCACGCCCTCCAGCGACTGGAACTCCAGGGACGCAAAGCCGAACTTGGCGCAAATGCTTTGTCTGAGTGCCTTGCCGCGCTCGGTGCTGCCGTCACTGTACTCATCTATATGCGCAAAGCCCTCCGTGCCCTCCAGCTCTAAGATGGTGCGACGGGTAATCAGCTCCATATCTCCCGTGGAGCGGGTGAAGTTGAGGTACTTACATCCATACATAATAGGCGGACAAGCAGAGCGCATGTGCACCTCCTTGGCACCGTTGGAGTACAGAAAATCCACCGTTTCCTTGAGCTGCGTGCCGCGCACGATGGAATCGTCCACAAACAAAAGTCTCTTACCCGAGATCAGCTCGTGCACGGGGATCTGCTTCATACGGGCAACCTTGGCGCGATCGGATTGCTTTTGGGGCGTAAAGGAGCGCGACCAGGTAGGCGTGTATTTGATATACGGACGCGAGAACGCGACCTTGGATTGATTGGCATATCCGATTGCATGCGGAATGCCCGAATCCGGCACGCCGCTGACGTAATCCAGCTCCTGCGCACAGCCCGCTTCCCTATCCTGCTGTGCCATGATCTCACCGTTGCGGTAACGCATGACCTCCACGTTAATGCCCTCGTAGGTAGAGGTGGGATAGCCGTAATACGACCAAAGGAACGCGCACATCTTCATTTCCTTGCCCGGCTTGCCCAGCTGCACGATGCCATCGTCGTAAGAAAGCTCCACGATCTCACCGGGTCCCAGCTCACGCACGGGCTCGTACCCAAGCTTTTGCGCCGCAAAGGACTCAAAGGTGACCGCGTAGCCATCCTCGCCCTTGCAAACGATGACGGGAATGCGACCGACCTTGTCGCGTGCCGCGATCAGGTGTCCGTTGCTTTTGAGTATGAGAATCGAGCACGTGCCGTCAATGACGGATTGCGCGTACCTGATCCCCTCTGCAAAGCTTTCCTTTTGGTCGATCAGCGCAGCGACCAGCTCCACAGTATTGACTCTGCCGCCCGTCATGGCGTCAAAGTGACCGCGGCTGCCGCCGAAATACAGATCGATCAGCTGCTCTGCGTTTCTGATCAGACCGATGGTGCTGATGGCGTACGTACCCAGATGCGAACGGACCAGCATAGGCTGCGGATCGGTATCACTGATGCAGCCGATTGCCGCTGTGCCCGACATCTCGTCGAAAATGTGCTCAAACTTGGTACGAAATGGCGAGTTGGTGATGCTGTGGATCTTGCGCTGCAAGCCGATCTCGGGATCGTATGCCGCAAGTCCGCCCCTTTGCGTACCCAAGTGAGAATGGTAGTCCGTTCCGAAGAACACGTCCAAAAGGCAATCCTTGTTTGAAGTAATGCCAAAAAATCCACCCATAGTTGTCTCCTTTTGTCTTTGCGTGCGGTTGGTTGAATTTTACTGTAGCTTATGCGTTCTCGCGCAGCTTTTCCTGCAGGGCTGCATCCTTGGCAAGCACTGCTGCGGTATCCTTGGCTCTCTTTGCGTCCAGCTTGGCAGCCAGCTCTGCGTCCTCAATCGCCAGCATCTGAATGCAAAGCAGCGCTGCGTTGACTGCGCCGTTCAGTGCCACGGTGGCAACGGGCATGCCCGAGGGCATCTGCACGGTTGCAAGCAGCGCGTCCATGCCGTCCACCGCGCCTCCCTTGACGGGAATGCCCACGACGGGCAGCGTGGTTCTTGCCGCGATCGCACCCGCCAAGTGTGCTGCCATGCCTGCCGCCGCGATAATGGCACCAAAGCCCGCCTCGCGTGCGCCTGCGGCAAACGCAGCAGCCTCATCGGGCGTTCTGTGTGCCGAATATACGTGCGCCTCGAAGGGCACGCCGAATTCCTTTAACGTATTGATGGCTTTTTCCACTACGGGAAGATCACTGTCACTCCCCATGATCACAGCTACTTTTTTCATGCTTTTTCTCCGTTTCTTTTGATTAAAATACAAAAGGGCAAACCTATCCTAACTGTTCGTTAAGACAGGATTGCCCAGGCGGTCGGCTATCATTTACTTCCCGCTCCTGTGTGTAAGCTCACATTCCGCCGGTCACGGGAAGAAATTTCCATGCATCTATTATACCGCATTTTGCGAAAAATGTCAATGCACAAAAGTGTAAATAAAACGCAAACTTCTGTGATCGTTTTGACAATTTTGACAAACGCGCAGATACTGCCGGGCAATCCGAACGGATCAATCGATCCAGGCGGTATACGTGGTAACCCCGCTGACCGTCTCACCGTCGATCTGCAAGGCGCAGGGGCGGTCAAACTCTACCGTAATTCTCTTACCCGTAAAGATGTCTATGGATTTTTTATACTTGACGTGCTGTCCCTCAAAGATCTTGGGGAAATGCATCAGCGTGGCGAGTCTGCCCGTGGTGTGCCAGACACAGCAGGTCAACTGCCCCTCGCCGCGCGCCTGCATGGGAGCGACGCGCATACCGCCACCATAATATTTCCCGTGCATGGCGGATGCCAGCCATATTTTTTTATATTTTTTGGTCACACCGTCCACCGTCACGCTGCCGGACGGGCACTTGAAGCCGCCCAAAAGCAGCTTGATCGACTCCATGGTGTAATCGATCTTTTGCACACCCTGCTCCTTGAGCTTGTCCGTCACCTCGCACACCATGCCATCCAGACCAAAGCCGATACCGTTGATATACAAGTACGTATTGCCCTTGACCTCTACGTGCGGCAGACCCGTAAGATAGGGATTGAGCAGCACGGGCTCACTCTCCTCGTTCTTGCCGATATCGCGCAAAAAGTCGTTGCCCGTTCCGCTCTTCCAAAGATACATGGGCACGGTATATTTTGCACCGTCCAAAGCATTTGCAATGCGCATAATGGTACCGTCACCACCTAAGAGCAGCACGCGGTCATGCTCCGAAAGCGCACAGATTTCCTCTCGCACGTCTACCTGCGTCAAATCCTTCTCCACCGTGTCAAAACCCGCAGCATACCCACGCACGCCTTCCAGCGCAGCGGTGATGTCTCGATTATTGGCTTGGGGATTGAACAAAATCAGCGTCATGGTCTTACCTCCGTATTGTCAGCAAAAAGCCTGTTGATCGTATATTTTTTTACAGCAATCTCACGCCTGCCTCGGCGCAGATGCGCTTGGTTTCCTCGTCCCAGATGCCGGACTGCACCTCGCCGATGTGCGCGCTGCCCAAAAGCAGCATACAAAGGCGCGACTGTCCGATACCGCCGCCCGCCGTCAGGGGCAGCTCACCCGCAAGCAGCATTTTGTGAAACGGCAGTCCGCGACGGTCGTCACAGCCCGATGCGTGCAGCTGGTAATCCATTGCCGCTTCGTCCACGCGGATGCCCATAGAGGAAATCTCCAGCGCGCGGTCAAGCACCTCGTCCCAAAACAAGAGGTCACCGTTGAGCGACCAGTCGTCGTAGTCGGGTGCTCTTGTACCGTGCGGCTTTCCGTCAGTCAGCTTATCTCCTATGCCGATGACGAATACCGTCTTATGCATCTTGGTAAACGCATGCTCGCGCTGCTCGGGCGTCAGATCGGGATACAGATCGCACAGCTGTTGCGAGGTCACGAAGGTCACCTTGCGGCACAGCTTGTGCTGCAGCTGAGGAAAATGCACCTGCAGCTGCTCCTCGGTCGCGCATACCGCGCCCACGATCGCCTTGACCATCAGCTTCAAATACTCCTCGTTTCTTGCCTGGCGCGTGATCACCTTTTCCCAGTCCCACTGGTCCACGTATATTGAGTGGATATTATCCAGCTCCTCGTCGCGGCGGATTGCGTTCATATCGGTATAAAGTCCGTTGCCCATGGTAAAGCCATAGCGCAAAAGAGCAAGTCTTTTCCACTTTGCCAGGGAATGCACCACCTCGGCGTGCGCACCGCCCAAAGCGGGCACGTCAAATGCGACGGGTCGCTCCTTGCCGCTTAAGTTATCGTTCAAGCCCGAATCGCTTGCAACGAACAAGGGCGCGGACACGCGCTTTAAGTTAAGCGCGGCGCAAAGCTCGCGCTGAAAGGTGGATTTGATATGCTCGATGGCACGCTGGGTCTGATATGCATCCAGCACCTGCACGTACCCCTCGGGAATGTAACATTGACTCATAAACGGATTCCTCGCTTTTGCTTCGGGGTGCCGAAAGGCATTCGCCCCAATTATATTCATTATATCATAGCCCGCGTATTTTTTCAATACTTTTTCGCAAGGTTTTTTATACAAGGACGCAATTCGCGACAAAAATTGTGCGCGCACAAGTGCGCATATCCGAACGCTGCATCATTTTTCTTGACAAGTGTTCGCACGTGTGGTACAATATAGTGATACACGCTTCCCGAAAGGAGACAACTATGCAAAAAGTGCAAAACAAGAACGCCGTTTTCAAGGGACTTGCCTTCCCTATCGGCTATACGTTATTCATGAACGTTTTTCAGTCCATTGCCATATTTTTTGTCATTGTCCCGGCAATAGCACCCATTATTCTCTCGCTGATCGCCATGCCCGAGTTGGGAGGCGAGGACGTTGTCACGCTGATTATGGATAGTTATACAACTGCGCTTGATTCCAACGTATGGTTTCTTTCCGTACTGACCACCATTGCAGCCCTGCTGATCTTGTGGTTCGTTTTCAACCGCAAAAACCATGATTTCAAGGAATATTTCCACTTTACCAAAGCCCCCGTC
>JAFNZX010000207.1 GCA_017382615.1 Clostridia bacterium
AAGAACAAGGGGCTCTCTCTGCCGTCCTTGAACGTCCAGGACACGTCCTTGAGGACGACCTTCATGGGCGAGTGATCGGGTGCTTCGCACCAAGTGGGGTACGACAGATCGGTAAAGCACACGTTTGTTAGCTCCATCGTGCCAAGATACGTGCCGTTTTGCAAATGATTCTTACCCGCGTGATAGTGAATGACCTCGTTAGCACCTTCCACAATGCAGTTTTCAAAATGCAGATCGGACGCTTCGTAAGGGTAATTCTGGCTGCCGAAATAGTCGACTAAGCACACAAGGTTATGTCTGCCCTGCTCGCGCGGCAGCTCGTCAAACTTGCCCTTGACCACAGTTTTGCGGTGCGGATAGTACCCGGGGCCGAAAACGTAGCAGTCGCGCACGTAGATGCCTACGCCGCCGATACGGAAGCCGTTGCAGGAGGTGTTGAGCACGCAGCGGCGCACCTGCAGATCGTTGATATTGATGCCCGCGATGCAGTCGTCGCCCGTCTTAAAGAAGCAATCCTCGATGACGGCATGCTCGGTGCAATGCAAATGAATGCCGTCCGAGCCGCCAAGGCAGGTCACGTGGTGCATGTGCAAATTGCGGCAATTATTGGTTTCATGCAAGAAGTTGCCGCTGTGGCGCGCGATATAACCCGTCAGCTCCACGTTTTCGCAGCAGGAAAAGAACACGATGTGCGGGCCGCGGTAGCCCTCCTCACCGTCGGGGTCATAGCAATTCTGTCCGTCCAGGGCAGAGCCGAATTCACCGATGATGGACACGTTCTTCTGTCCGTAGGACGAGATCATGGCGCGGCGGTAGGTCTCCCAAGGCTGCCCGTAATACTGCGTGATCAGCTCCATATCCGAGCGCATTTGCACGCTTTCGGGAATGGGGTAAACCTCATAATCATCGCACTCGGTGCTGCCAAAGATTTCTGCACCCTTTTCCAAGTACAGCGTGGTATCCGACCACATCCAAAGCGAGGAAATATAGTATTTTCCGCGCGGGAAAATGACTTTGCCGCCGCCTTCTTTACACATGTCAAGCACTGCTTGAATTTGTGCGGTCTGAAATTCTGTGATATCGGCTTTGACGCCATAATCTGTTACGCGATAGTCCTTCATAAGTGACCTCCCAAATGTTTTTCTGTATTCATTGTACCATATCCGCACACGAGTGTCAACAAGCATTGCGCCAAAATTCACCCGCAAAAAAGCTTCTATACCAAAAAAATGAGCATCACAATGGGGCTGCGGAAATAGCGGTAAAAATATGTGAAGCAGAAGTCTTTAGTGGGCTTCTGCTTTTGCTATGGAGATATTACGCGCAGAAAGCGATTGTATTCGCGCTCTCCCCCCTGCGCTTGGAACAAGCCTGCGCCAGCCTTCCCCCCTCCCGGAGGGGGGCTTTGACGGTAGCTTCTCGCTTTTCTAAACCGAAGCTCAACCGTCAACGGTAGCTTGAATGACCGAAATCCGTATGCAAACCGATATTTCAGCGGTTAACTTGAAAACGAATGAGCTGACCATCGATATTGCCCCCCTCCGGGAGGGGGGAAGGCTGGCGCAGGCTTGTTCCAAGCGCAGGGGGGAGAGTGCGAATAGAATGGGTTTATGACACAAATGCGGCAACAAAATTTGCTACATTGCATAAAAAAGCAGGAAACTGCTCAAAATCGAACAAATTCCTGCTATTATTCCGCTATTTACGCAGCCCCATGGCGTGATACTCATTTTTCATAGCGTTTGCAGCATACTTATCACTGTTGGCAGATTGCGCAGGATCACAAACGACAGCGTTCCCGCTCCCCAAATGATCAAGGTCGGGATATTATACATCCAACCAAGCATTTTTTTGGCAAATCCCCAATCAAACAGCAGCCACAAATTGAGCGCGACCAGCGACACAACAAGGTATATGGCCGCAAAAAACAAAAACTGGTTATCCATAAACGCCATACCGATGCGCCCCGAGAACAGATCGTTGACAAAATGCGTGCCGCCGCAGGTCAGACATTGAAAGCCCATCAGTGCCCAAACGCAAGAATGATTGGCATCCTGCAGCATCACACCGCTCAAAGGTCTGCAAATCAGCGCCGCGATCACACAAAGCAGATCACACGCAAGCAGCATAATCTTTTTGGCGTGCTTTTTCAAAAAAGGCTTCATCGCTTGCGTGCAACCTTCCTTTCTTTGTCGTTTATTGAGAAAAAGAACATCCGACTTGCAGATGTTCTTTTTTGATTATCAGACCAAGCCCTCACCGCTGAGGAGTGCCATCAGTGCAGCAAAGCCGTAAAGTGCTATGTACAACACGACAAACACAATCATTGCAACAGCAATTGCCAGTGCCACGGCGGACAAGATCGTGCCTACCAGCGCAAAGGTGTTCTTAACACCTGCCTGCTTTGCCTTCTTGAGCTCGCCAACGTTTTTGATCAAGCCGATGATTGCCAGAACGCCTGCTACGGGAACCGTAATAACACCAAGATAGCAGCAGCAACAGCCTGCAAGCACCAATGCTGCAGCCACAATACCCAGAATCATGCCGCTCTTGCTCTGCTTTTGCGCAGGAGCTTCTTGGGTGGCAAGCTGCTCCTCGGATACCTTTGCCGCGGGCTTTTCTTCGGTTTGCTCGTTGACGGGCGCGCCGCACATGGGGCAAACCTTATCCTCGGCAGTAATTTCTGCCTGACAGAAAGGACAAACCATAATATACCTCCAAAATGTAAAATATTAATATAATTGTATCATATTTATATGCCGATTGCAATAGTTTTTTTCAAATTCATACACTGTTTCGACATTGAAATACAAAAAAGCTTTCTTTATTCGGTTTGGTCGGACTGCCCGAGCTCCTCGCGCTTCCGGCTCTTACTCTTGTTTTTGACGGGCAGCAGCTCCTCCTCGCGTTGCTCCATGCGAATTTCCCAATGGATGATGACCGCAAGCAGCGCACGAATGAGAATGACCACGGCAAGAATCCCCAGCTCCTTTAAATCGCGCACGATGACCGTGTGTATGATCTCCGCACCCATCTTGCACTCAAGCGCAAGTGCAAGTGCGCGTCCAAGATCAATGACCACGCTTCTGCGCGCATGATCGCGAAAGTGGCGCAGCAGCAGATAAATCGCCCTGAGCGTTCCTGCCAGAATGATCAGGATACCGATCAGCTCCAACGTATACGCGACAACCTCGGCAAATCCGAACAAAAAGCCTTTATATCCTGCAATAATCGTTGAAATATCCATACTTGTCTCCTTTTAAGGATCAATCATATACGCTGACCAGCCATCGGTAGAGTGGCGCGTGCCGTCGGGCAGCACCCACAGTACCTCGGTATCGGGCAAGGACTGTGCCAATGCCCTGCCCTGTTCAAGCGTCATGCAGAACAGCGCGGTGGAAAGCGCGTCCGCCATTCCGGAATGCTTGGTCAACACCGACACCGACACAAAGCCCTCGGCGGGCATGAGTGTGTCTTGATGAATGATATGATGATATTGCTTACCGTTCACAAAATAGTATCGCTGATACGAGCCGCTGGTCACCAGCGTTTGTCCCGCAAGCCCCAAATAGCAAATATAGTCCTCTCCCTCGTCCAAGGGATTTTCCAACCCCACCGTCCAGGGATTACCATCGGCTTTCGTCCCAATGGTGCGCACGTTTCCGCCCACGTTTAGCACGTAGCCCGTAACGCCCTGTGCCTCCAAGGCTTGCGCAATCATCTCGACAGCATACCCCTTTGCAACTGCACCCACGTCCAGCTTCATCTGCGGATCGGTAATGGTCACTGTACAATTCTGCTCGTCAATAACCAGATGATCAATATCGGTATGCTTTGCAGCCTCTTGCAGCTTTTCCATAGGCGGAATCTCGGCAGATACGGGATCATCCATGCCGATCGTGCGGTACTCGTGCCAGATAGACAGCACGCTACCCATAGCGATATTGACGTGCCCGTCGGTCAGCGCGTGCATTTCCTTGGCGTACAGCAGCATATCGATAATGCGTGCATCCACACTGACCGTGCGGTGTTGCCCGTCCACAAGCTCGTTGATGGTGCAAAGATTTTCCAAGCCCTCAAATCGATGATAAATGGTAAACAAACGATGATACTCCCCCAGCTGCGCGAGCGCGTCGTTGGCGACGGCGTCAAACGCCTCCTTGCTTTCGGCATAACCCGAGATCGTGGTCACCGTATCAAAATAATCAAAGGAATACGCACTGAACTTTTCAAGCTCCTTGTGCACGCCCGACTCCGTTTGCTCGCAGGCAGTCATGGAAAGTGCCGAAAAAAACAGACAAAGTGCAACGAATAAGGTAATACTCTTTTTCATAACAGTGAAAAAATGGGAGGCGCGGGCCTCCCATTTTCAATTATCCTTTCAAGGATTTTAATCAGCCGAGCTTTGCAGCAGCCTTGGTCAGACCGCTCACTAGAATGGTGCAGCCTGCAGTCTTAACCTCATCGGTACCGTAGTTATCGGAAGCGCAGAGTGCAGAGATCTGAGCAGCAGTCTTGCCAACGCAAAGAGCGTTGAAAGCGTCAGCCTGCTCGAACCATTCCTTAGCAGCGCCGCCGTATGCAACCATACCGTAGTTTGCGCCCTGCTCTCTCTTGGACTGAGCAGCCTTGGTCAGATCATAGGTGGAAGCGCCGGTAGCATTGAAGGTGAACTTAACCTGTACGCAGTCGGAAGCAGCAACAACAACCTTGCCCTGTGCGTCAACAGCAGCAGCAACAACGGTGGTCTCAACCTGGTTCTGACCGTCAACGTCCTCGGAAGCATCCTTGGTGGACTGATCGGTGTTGATACCCAGCTTCAGAGTGGTGGATGCGGTAGCAGCGGAATCAGCAAGGTTAGCGAATGCCTTCTCGATTGCAGAAACGAACTCGTTGATCATGATGGTGCAGCCTGCATTTACAACGGCATCAGTGCCCTTGTTGCCTTCAGCTACCAGTGCCTTGATCTCGTCAAGAGTCTTGCCTGCCACAACGGTCTCAAAAGCGTCAGCCTGCTCGAACCATTCCTTAACAGCGCCGCCGTATGCAACCATGTTGTAGTCAGCACCCATCTCGTACTTGGTCTTAAAGCCGTCGTTGGCAACTGCCTTGCCGTCAGCGGTATACTTTACGGTGATGTCAGCAACGTCAAGCTGGCATGCAACTACCTTACCGTTTGCATCAACGGTAATAGCAGCAACAGTAATAGCGACCTTGCCCTGACCTTCCTTATCCTCGGTTGCGTCAGTAGCGGAAGAAACGTTGGTGAAAACGCCCATACCGAACTTCAGAGCAGCCTCCTGCTCGGGAGCATCGGTGGTCTCGGGTGCAGCGGTGGTATCGCCTGCAGTAGTGTCATCGGAGCTGTTACCCTGATTGTCACATGCAACCATAGTCAGAGTTGCCAGAGACATCAGTACACAAAGAAGAACGCAGATAAACTTTTTCATGAGTATTCTCCTCAATATATAATTTTTATATGTGACAAAATTCACACGCCAAAGTATTCTACCATAATCATGCCCCGTTGTCAAGCCTTTTAATCAAATCAGCACACTTTCGGCACAATATGGCAAAAACCGCATACAAGTTGTACGCGGTTTTGCTATTTTGTTTATTTTGTCGATTCGATTGCCACGACAACCTTGTGGGGCAGGCAGATAATGCTCTCTCCATCATGCGAAACGGGCTTATGAGAGGCACATATACCATCCGGACAGGTGGCACTTTCCACAAATGCCTTGCCGTCACGAATGATCAAACGGTTGACCTGTGTGCCGTTCTCTCCCGTCAGAATATCCACCTCGGTATCCTTTGCAAGCGGATAGGAGGCATACGTCTCGCCATTCACCGTCACCACGACCAT
Source organism: Clostridia bacterium (assembly GCA_017382615.1). Taxonomy (GTDB): domain Bacteria; phylum Bacillota; class Clostridia; order Oscillospirales; family CAG-272; genus SVQP01. The sequence continues at coordinate 5,867 of JAFNZX010000207.1, forward strand.
ATCCCCCTCGCTGCGAAACAGCAGCATGGCACCGCCCACAAGCAGCAGCATGCCGATCAGCGCACCTACAAGGATCAGATCGTTTCTGATTTTTTTCTCAGCCATATTCCGCTTACTTGACCAGATCGCGGGGATTGACGTCCTCGGGGATATCGGGGAATTGGACACATTTGATGGAGCCCGTGGGGCAAGCCTTGGCACACGCACCGCATCCCGTGCACTTCTCGTAGTTCACGGTTGCCAGGTTGTTTTGTACGGTTACAGCGCCGTGCGGGCAAACCTTTTCACACTTCTTGCAGCCAATGCAAGCATTTTTGCAAACCGTGCGCGCTTGTGCGCCCTTATCGGTATTGGAGCAAGCCACAATGGCAGCAGTTTCCTGCGGCACCATGGAAATGATATGCTTGGGGCAAGTAGCAGCGCATACGCCGCAGCCGATGCAAAGACTGCTGTCTACGTGCGCAATACCGTCCTGAAGGCAAATCGCGCCCGAGGGGCAAGCAGCGGCACAATCACCAAGACCCACGCAGCCAAAGCGGCACGCATCCGGTCCGGCATACAGCATTGAAGCTGCCTTACAGGTGGAAATGCCATCGTAGACTGCTTTTTTGGTGGTTGCTTCACAGTGGCCGTTACAGTGCACGTATGCAACCACGTCCTCGGGTGCTTCCACTTCAATGCCCAGAATAGCACCCAGCTCGTTTGCGGTCACCTCTGCACCGGGTACGCAAAGGTTGGGCTTTGCCTTGCCCTGTGCAACCGCTGCAGCGTAGTCGTCGCAGCCCTTATAGCCGCACGCACCGCAGTTGACACCGGGCAGGCACTGACGGATCTTTTTGACGGTTTCATCCTCTTTGACAGCAAAGAAGTGCGAGACCAAGCCAAGCACAACGTCCAAAACGATGGCGATGATGCCGCATACGTCCAGGGCAAGCAGGATACTCAACAGAATATCCACAGTCTGATTCCCCGTCATGATGAAATCAATGATATTATTCAACATACCGTCTCTCCTCCTTTACGCAAACAGCGCATCCACGATGCCTGCAAAGCCCATAAACGCCAAAGAGATAAAGGATGCAGCGATAAGCGTTACCGCAAGACCGCGGAAAGGCTTGGGGATACCCGTCTCGTCAATGCGGGAGCGCAGACCCGAGAACAGCACCATAGCAAGAAGAAAGCCAAGACCCACACCCAGCGAGCTGACCATAGACTGGATAAAGGTATATCCGTCGGTCACGTTATTGATGGCAACGCCAAGCACGGCACAGTTGGTGGTGATAAGCGGCAGATACACGCCCAGTCCCTTGTGCAGTGCGGGAATAAACTTTTTGAGCAGCAGCTCAACCACCTGCACAAGCGATGCAATGACCAGAATGAACACGATGGTTTGCAGATATCCCAGATTCAAGGGCTCCAGCACCCAATACTGAATAGGCCAGGTAACCGCAGTTGCAAGCAGCATAACGGCGGTAACGGCAATACCCATACCGGATGCCTGATCCAGCTTTTTGGATACGCCAAGGAAGGGACAGATGCCCAAAAATCTTGCAAGCACGTAGTTATTCACCAGTACCGAAGACAGCAAAATGACAATTAAAGACTTAAACAGATCCATTACTGCACCTCCTTAGTCTCTGCATTGGCAGGATCGGCAATTTCGGTGCACGCCGAATGGCAGTGCTTTGCATTGGGACAGCCCGCGCAGGAAAAGCTCTTTTTCAAGGGTGCTTTGCCCTGTGTGATGACGAACACCAACGCAATCAGCAAGCCGTAGACCAGCATGCCGCCGGGTGCCTTGACCAGCACCTCGATCTTATAAGGCTCAAGCGCGGGAATGGCAATGCCTGCAAAGGAAGCAGCGCCAAGCACCTCGCGGATGGTTGCCATAGCGCACAGCGCAAGGGTGAAGCCCAAGCCCATGCCAACACCGTCCAGCGCGCTCTTGCCAACGGAATTTTTGCCTGCAAACATCTCAGCTCTGCCAAGAATAATGCAGTTGACCGTAATCAGCGGCAGATACACGCCCAGCATCTCGTAAAGCGGGGGCAGATATGCCTGCACGATCATTTGCACGATGGTCACAAAGCCTGCAATGACGACGATATAGCAAGGAATGCGCACGTTTTCGGGAATGACCTTGCGAAGCAGCGAGATCAGCATATTGGAGCAGATCAACACCACCATAGCGGCAATGCCCATACCAAACGCGCCCGCCACGTTGGTCGTGGTTGCCAGCGTGGGGCAGGTGCCGAGAATCAGCACCAATACGGGATTCTCCTTGAGAATACCCTTCAGGAGGATAGACCAATTGTTATTCTTACTCATCAGTGATTCCCTCCCTTCAGAATTTCAAGAGCTTTATAGGCGTTTTCGATCGCATCGAAATAGCCGTTGGTGGTCAGAGTTGCGCCACCGATCGCATCAACTTCTTTATAGTTTTCCGCGGTTTTGCCGTCAAACTGACCGTAGAACTTTTCATTGGCGCAAGCATCACCGATTCCCTTGGATTCCTCCTGGAAGGTGGTCACAACGTCAATGATCTTGCCCTCGGCACTCAGACAAATGCGGATCTCGATATACTTGCCCGATGCGGGATGATAATCGTCACCGCCCTTGATACCGTAGCCTGCGCCCTTGGTTTCAAGGATATAGTTGCCACTGGCAGTCTTCTTTGCACTGAGCAGCTTTTTGGGAAGCACGCCCTCGGCGTACGCAGACAGATCGATCTCTTCAAATACAGAAGCAGTCAGAATGGCATGAGCTGCCGATACGACCTCGTTATCCGAAGCACCGCTCTCGTCCACTGCGATGAACTGCTCACCGATGACGTACACATATCCCTTGCCGTTATCGGCAGTATACACGGCGTCAACGCCCTCGATGATTTCGGTAATAAACAGCTTGGTAAACTTGCCCTCGCCTGCGGGGAGTGCCGCGGACAGATTGTCACGCAAAATTTCCTCCTCGGTGCGCAGATCAACCGAGCCGCCCTCGAGAATGGTAACGGCTGCAAATGCATTGGAAATTGCATCGAGATAGCCGTTGGTGGTCATGGTTGCACCGCCGATGGCATCAATTTCCTTGTAGTTCTCCTCGGTCTTGCCGTCAAACTGCCCATAGAACTTTTCATCCAGGCAAGCGTCGCCCACACCGGGAGTTTCCGCCTGAGAAACGGTAAAGGTATCAATGATCTTGCCTGCAGGCGTCATAGAAACGCGTACCACGATATACTCACCCGATGCGGGATGGTAATCGTCACCGCCCTTGATGCCGTAGCCTGCGCCCTTGACCTCAAGGATATAGTTACCCGTTGCCGTCTTCTTGGCAGACAGCAGCTTCTTGGGAAGCACGCCCTCGCCGTGCGCGGACAGATCGATATCCTCGGAAACGGACGCGGACAGAATGGCGTGTGCAGCCGCAACGGTTGCGTTATCCGAGCTGCCACCGGCTTCTACACCGATAAACTGCTCACCGATGACGTACACGTAGCCCTTGCCGTTCTCTGCTGCATAGACCGCATCAATACCGTCAAGCACCTCTGCGATAAACGGCTTAATAAATTTACCCTCGCCGGCGGGAAGAGCCGCGGACAGGTTATCGTTGAGAATTTCCTCCTCGGTACGCAGATCGACCGAGCCACCGCCCAAAATGGTGACGGCGTTGAACGCATCCTTGATGGCATTCTTAAACGCTGCGGTAGTCTTGGTTGCGCCCGAAACGGTATCAACTGCATCCACACCCGCTGCGTCTTTACCGGTGAAGCTTTCACCGTAGGTCTTTTCATAGCCCAGGGTTTCGGAAGAGCCAAGGCAGACCACGCCGCTGACAGTACCGTCAGCATTGATACCGCACATCAGAACCAAGCCCGTGCCGTAACCAACAGTCTCCAGCTTGAACACGTAGCCGCCGTTCTTTTCCTTGAATACTTCCTTGATAGTCTTGGGAAGCTTTTCCGCATCAAATTCCACACTCTTAAAGCCTTCGCCGTTGGGCATAACCTGCAAAAGTGCTTCATTTGCTGCAGCATTTTGATTTTCCTCAATGACGGGAGCCGTCAGCGCATTGGTCACGGCAAGCAGCACGGACATCACAGCGCAAATGGCTACCAAAACCGAAAGGGATCTCGGCTTAAACGAAGATGCTTTCATGCTTTCTTACCTCCTTTGCCAAAAACCTTATGCTTTGTCCAGGAGTCGATAAAGGGAGTGACGATATTCATCAGCAGAATTGCGAAGGACACGCCCTCGGGATATACACCGTAGTAACGGATGAGCACGGTGATTACACCCGCGCCCACACCGAAGAGCACCTTGCCCCACGCGGTTGCGGGAGAGGTCACGTAATCGGTTGCCATAAAGATTGCACCGATCAGAAGACCGCCCGAAAGGATCGCGGACAGCGCAGCAACAGCGTTCATACCCTCAAGGAAGAAGGATACTGCAAACACCGTGCCGATAAATACGACGGGCAGATGCCAGGAGATCACACGGCGCACCAAGAGGTAGATAAAGCCGATCAACAAAGCGACAGCGCAGGTTTCACCGATTGCACCGCCGTGCAAGCCCAAGAACAAATCACCCAGCGAGGTTGCCGCCTCGGGTGCCAGAGGGGTTGCACCTGCCACGGTGTCCACGATGGTGGGCAGCGCAGCCTTGGTCATAGAGCCAAACGCCACCAGCATGAATACGCGGGCAGTGATGGCGGGGTTCACGATGTTGCAGCCAAGACCGCCAAACAGGCACTTGACCACGATGATTGCGAACAGCGCGCCGACCACGCATTGCCACAGCGGAATATTAGCAGGCAAATTCAAAGCCAGCAAAAGTCCCGTAACAATGGCACTCAGGTCACCAATCGTCTGCTTTTTCTTGGTGATGAGATTGAACAGAGCCTCAAAGCCAACGGCACTTGCCACAGTCAGGGCAATCACCGCAAGCGCGCGCAGACCAAAGATCACGCAGCCCGCCACGGTTGCAGGCAGCAGCGCAATGATCACGTCCAGCATGATGCGCCACGTGCTGCGTCCGCTGTGAATATGAGGAGAAACAGAAAGTGTAAGCTGCTTACTCATTTTTTGCCTTCCTCCTTTGCCTTTTCTTCTCTTACGAATACCTTGGCAAGCTTGTTGGTCTGTACCAAGGGACGGTTTGCAGGACAGATGAAGCTGCAGCAGCCGCATTCCATGCAGGTAGCGAGCGAAAGCTCCTCAAGCTTGACAGCATCCTTGCGATCATATGCCTTTGCGATCTCCGCGGGGGCAAGACCGAAGGGGCAGGTGTTGGTGCAAGAGCCGCAACGAATGCAAGGCGTGGTTGCGGGCAGCTTGGTTTCCTTGGCGGTCAGCGCAAGGATGGCATTGGTGTTCTTCATAATGGGAGCCGAGGTGTCGGGTACGGTCACGCCCATCATGGGGCCGCCGTAGATCACCTTGGAGGGCTCGCTCGTCAAGCCGCCGCAAGCCTCAAATACGTCCGCCATGGACATACCCACGGGCACGATGACGTTCTGCGGGTTTTTGACGGCACCGCCGTCCACGGTCACGCACTTCTTGACCAAGGGCATACCCGTAGCAAGATACGAGCCGATTGCCGCAAGCGTGGTGCAGTTGAGTACCACACAGCCCACGTCGATGGGCAGCTTGCCGGTGGGCACAACCTTACCGGTGGTGTGGTAGATCAGCACCTTTTCCCCGCCCTGCGGATACTTGGCGGGCAGCACCTTGACGTCCACCTTGCAGCCTTGGCAGGTATCCTTCATGAGCTGCATCATGGACTTGATGGCTGCCTTTTTGTTGCTTTCAATACCGATGACGATATGCTTGATGCCCATATAGGTCTTGAATGCCTCCAGGGCAGTCTTCATATCCTCGGTACGGGTCAGCATGGTATAGGTATCGCTGGTGACGTAGGGCTCGCACTCTGCGCAGTTGATGACCAGCTGCTCAATTCTTGCAGGGTCAACGTTGAGCTTGACGTGCGTGGGGAAACCTGCGCCGCCAAGGCCGACGACACCGGCATTCTTAATAGCTTGGATCAAAGAGTCTTTGGAGTCAACAACAGGAGGCGTCAGAGCTTCGTCGGGAGTCATTTCACCGTCCGATTCGATCACGATGGCGGGCACGGTGCTTCCTGCACTTGTCAGATAGTCCGCAATCTTGACGACCTTACCCGAAACAGATGCGTGCATGGGTACCGAAACCGTGCCGCCTGCCTCGGCAATCAGCGTGCCGACCTTGACGAGGTCACCAACCTTGACGCAGGGCTTTGCGGGTGCGCCGATGTGCATAGACATGGGAATGGTCACAGTCTTGGGCGGATCGACGTAGACGGCAGACGAGTTAGCGGTATTTTTTCTGTGGGGTACGTGTACCCCGTGAAGAGAAAAAGCCATTTTGTCTGTTACCTTTCTTTTATTCTTACTCTGCGCGCATGCGCACACAGATATACAGAATATATTATAATACAAGTGTAACGCTTTGTCAATGGCTTTGTTTGGATAATCTGCTGAAAGGCGCATATTTCCGCAAATGTTATCACTTCCCTATTGACAAACGCAGAGTTCCGTGCTATACTACATTTAACAATTAAGTTAAATGTTAATCGAAGGAGAAGCTATGGGACTTCAACACACACTCAAGGCGTTGTCCGACCCGATCCGCAGAGAGATCCTCAATCTGCTTAAGTGCGGCAGGATGTCGGCGGGCGACATTGCAGGTCACTTTGACGTAACTGACGCGGCAATCTCCAGGCATCTGTCGGTGCTTAAGGAGGCTGACCTCATCCGCGACAAGCGCGAGGGCAAATTCATTTACTACGAGCTAAACGCCTCGGTATTGGAAGAAATTTTACTTTGGATCAAGGATCTGAAAGGAGACGAACGATGATCAAAACATATAAATGGACGATACTTCTGACCTCGGTGATCATTCTGCTGCCGATGCTGATCGGTCTTTTCGGCGGCAGCTTCCTGCCTGCCGAGATTGTGGAATACTGGGGGCTAGACCACACAGACGGCTGGGCGTTTGCCAGCATTTTCCTCATTCTGCCCCCCGTCATGCTGGCAATTCATTGGTTCTGCATTCTTTTCACATCTATCATTGACAAGAACAACCCCAACGGCAAGCGCATTTTCAAGCTCATGCTGTGGACGGTGCCTGCTATCACGCTGGCATCCTGCGGCATTTTCCTTGCCATTGCCTTTACCGAGACCGTGAATATCTTTGCGCTCTGCTCTCTTGCATTCGGCATTGGCATGCTGCTCCTTGGCAACTATATGCCCAAGATCACGCGCAACCGCACCATGGGCATTAAAACGCGCCTGACGCTGGCAAACGATGACAACTGGTACGCCACCCACCGCGTAGCGGGCAAGGCGTTCTTTATCGGCGGCTTGGTCATGCTTGTCAATATGCTGCTGCCTATGCAGGTACAGTACCTCGTGGCGCTCGTTGTGCTGCTTGTATGCGTCGCCCTGCCCATGGTCTACTCCCACCGCTTTTACAAAAAGCAGCTTGCCCAAGGCAAGGCTACTAAAGAAGATTACAAGCGAGGCTTGGGTGAGCTGAACCAAAATAACCGCTCCGCCGTCGTTGCAACAATCGTCGTCGTTGCTTCCCTGATCGTTATCATGCCCTTGATCCTGTTTACGGGTGACGTGGAGATCACGACCGACGACACCGCACTGCATGTGGACGTCAGCGGCTGGAGCGACTGCGCGCTTGCTTATGCCGACATTGACAGCGCAGAGTACCGCGAGCATGCCGTGGACGGTCAAAGGATCAGCGGCGTGGGCTCGGCACGGCTTTTGCTGGGGGCTTTCCGCAACGAGGAGTTCGGCAACTACACCCGCTACACCTACACGGGCGATAAGCCCTGCATCGTGCTGATGCTTGACGAGCGCATCTACGTCATCGGCACCAACGACGCTGCACAAACCAAAGCGCTGTACGACCTGATCGCAGAGAAGATCGGGGAGTAAAGCAAGCGCAATAAAGCGGACGACCGATGGTCGCCCCTACGGTGTTTGGAATTTACACCTCGTGGGAGCAACCATCGGTCGTCCGTTCTGTTTGGTTTGCATGTGTGTAACAGGAGACGGTTCTCTGTTACATCGTTTTCCCTTATAATATAATGGTTTTCTCGTGTTGCGCGTACTTGGACTTTGTTTTTGCGCAATTTTGTTACTCCGCGGGACTGGTTTTCACGCTAATTATCCCCTTTTTACAAGAACTTTTTACTAATCGCTTCTTGATTATGAATGATGCAAATAAAAATGATTTATAAATTTATGGATCTGTCTAAGATGATATAAATTTATTTTTTTGTTGTTTCTTAAGGTTAATGAAACTGTGTTTTTAGCGACATGTATCTCTAGCAAATCCTCCCATGCAACAAATGCTTTGTTTTCTCTTTTGTGCTCAGAATTACACCTTCTTGCTTTGTATACAAAACCGGTTTGGTCAAATTGTAATGAATCGCCAAAATAATAAAACAGAATCCCACTGATCACAAACAATGTAAGCGAATAAAAGAATCCTCCAATGAGAAAAATCAGCCAAATAGGAGAAAAACTGTTACAAACAAAAGTGATTGTAAAAATGATTGTTGCTATAAAAGCACATATTGCTAAAGTAAAAACAATAGGCCATATATCATTTCCTAAAGCGGTACACTTTTCGAGTTTCGTGTTTTTGGGGAGGTCAATTACAGTATTGGTATTATTTGAGCGTTTTTTTAACTTGCTATATAAAGCACCTAA
>JAFNZX010000208.1 GCA_017382615.1 Clostridia bacterium
GCACCCATCAAAATCGCGCGGGAGGGGTACTTACCGATTTTGGCAAACAAGCTTCTGCCCATGCCGAGAGCTACCGAGAAGCACGCCACGCCAAGCAAATCGCCCAGCACCTTGGGCAGCCCAAGTGCTTGCTCCAAGTACCCCGACGCCCATTGCGCCATGGTGCACTCGGATGCACCGCCCAAAAAGATTGCCAAAACGCACAGCCAGACCGTCTTATCCTTCATAAAATGCACTGCTCCCGCAGTTTTCTCGGGCGTCTGCATTTGAGGGATCTGCGCACCTGCGAACAGCAACGCAGCCGTAATGGGCACAAGCGTCATGAAAGCCACCAGCCATTGCCAATGCTCGCTGCCCACAAGCAGCAAAAACGCGGTGGCAACCACCACCATGCCCACAACGCCCCAAGCGTACACCGAGTGCAGCTTGCTCATTTCCCTATCGGGATTTTCGGCAGGAATGGCGGCGATAACGGGGCTGATGAGCACCTCGCAAAGTCCGCTTGCCGCGCAGGACACCACCGTGCCAAGCACCAAGCCAAGATACACGGCATTCGGGAACAGCACGGGAGAGAGTGCCGTCAGCGCAAGGCCTGCTATAGCAATGATAGGCGTGAGCTTGACCGTAAGCGGAATGTTGAATTTGTGCGAGAAGAACGAGAAGATGAGATCCACGGTCAGCTGCGTAAAGAAATTGATCAGCACCAGCGTGCCGAGCAGCGAATACGAGATGCCGTACGTCTCGTGGAAGGTCAGAAACAGAAGCGGCGACAGGTTGCCGATCACGCTCATGGTGATATTCACCGCGTAGCATGCCGCAATCGTGCGGCGGTAGGGTTTTTGCATGATAATGTCTTCCTTTCGGGGTCAAATCTTACAGAGATTATAGCATAAAAGCAAAGGCGAGTCAATGGGAATGAGCAAAAAGATAAAGAGATGCGAACACTTCCCCTCCGAGTGTCATTCTGATGCAAAGATGCGGCACATTGAGAGCAAGCAAAAGCATGAGCCGTGATACCGGGGACTGTCCCCTGTGTCACGGTGAAGTGGACTGTGTTGGGTTTCTCGATGCTTATTTTGCCTAAGCAATTATTTTTACACGAGGACAGTCGAGGACTGTACAGTGTAGTATGATAGTATACAGGTAGTGCAAGATGATTGTATACAGTTTTGTGATATAATAAAGGCAGAAAAATGACCGCAAAGGAGGTTATTCGAATGCCTTGGAAGGACAAAACTGTGGAAGAATTAAGGAAAGAATTTGTAGAGGCGGCAAAGGTCTCAAAAAACTTCAGCTCGCTCTGCCGTGAGTTCGGCATAAGCCGAAAGACCGGCTACAAGTGGGTAGAAAGAAACAATCAATCTTGCTCCATGTCAGACCGAAGCCATACACCGCTTCACATTCCCGGCAGAACTCCCGCCGAAATTGAAGAGGCTATCCTGCGAGTCCGTGCCGACAATCCTGAATGGGGAGCCAAAACAATTTTGAAGGTGCTTGAAAACAACGGATATACCGACTTGCCTTGTATCCGCACCGCAAACAATATTCTGCAAAGAAACGGTTGCATAAGTGAAACAGAGTCGCAGAAACGTAAAGAGTTTTTGAGGTTTCAACGAGAACACTGTAACGAGCTTTGGCAGACCGATTTTAAAGGAGATTTTCTATTGCTTGACGGTACACGTTGCTTTCCTCTTGACATCATAGACGATTGCTCACGCTTTTGTCTGTGTATAGA
>JAFNZX010000209.1 GCA_017382615.1 Clostridia bacterium
ACCATGACTAAGTTCTTTTATTACTTTTATTATTTTTGCATGGGCTGCCCGTCTTTTGTGAACACCGCAAGCTGATCCGCTTCGGAAAACAAAATACGGTCAGTCCGCATCGTCGTGCACTCTTGGCACGTTGGGTTGCGGGCTTTTTATTTTCCCCTGAACCGTTTGACCCTCGGGATTTTATGTGAGGAAACCCTCTCCGTTCTTTTTGGCACCGCGGGCGCAAAAAGAACCAAAAACGCCGTAAGGAAAGTTTCGCGCCTGCGGGCGCGACCAAGGGCTCTGCCCTTGGAGCCCGCAAACTTTTGAAAAAGTTTGATCAAAACTTTTCATGAAAATGGTTGCCCGAAAGGTGTCGATTTTCCTTTGAAAATTATCGATTTTCCCTTGAAATCATTGACATTTTTCGTCATTTATGATATAATGAATTATCTATTTTTTCTTAGCAAGAAAGTGTGAGGAATGAACATGATCATCACAGACGTTTTAGACAACAACGCGCGACTTTACGCCGACGAGGTGGCTCTGGTTGAGATCAACCCCATGTTTGAGCCGCAAAGCCGCATCACCTGGCGCGACTATGCCCTGATGCAGCCCGAACCCGGTCAGCCTTTCCGTCGCGAAATCACCTGGGAACAATTCTTAAAGCGTGCAAACCGCTTTGCAAATCTCCTTCTCTCCCGCGGCTGCCGCAAGGGCGACAAGGTCTCCATCCTTATGATGAATTCGATTGAGTGGCTGCCCATTTACTTCGGTATCCTTAAGGCAGGTGCCGTTGCAGTACCGCTCAACTATCGCTATACCGCAGATGAGATCAAATATTGTCTTGATAAATCCGACAGCTCCATGTGCATATTCGGGCCTGAATTTATCGGCAGAATGGAATCCATCAGCGATCAGATCCCCCGCGTGCGCAGCCTCTTTTACGTTGGTGAGGAATGCCCCGCGTTTGCAGACAGCTACGACAAGATGATCGCATACTGCACCTCGCGTCAGCCCGATATTTCTCTCTCGGAGGACGATGATGCAGCCATCTACTTCTCCTCCGGCACGACCGGCTTCCCCAAAGCCATCCTGCATGCGCACCGCTCCTTGACGCACGCCATGCTGACCGAGAACAACCACCACTCGCAAACGCACGACGACGTGTTCCTTTGCATCCCGCCCCTCTACCACACGGGCGCAAAGATGCACTGGATGGGCAGCTTCTACGCCGGCGGCAAGGCAGTGCTGCTCAAGGGTGTCAACCCTGAGTGGATTCTCAAAGCCGCATCCGATGAAAAATGCTCCATCGTTTGGCTGCTTGTTCCGTGGGCGCAGGATATTCTGGACGCCTTGGAGCGCGGCGAGCTCAAGATCGAGGATTACGACCTTTCCGCTTGGCGACTGATGCACATCGGTGCACAGCCCGTGCCTCCCTCGCTGATCAAGCGTTGGATGGAGGTATTCCCCACGCACCAGTACGACACCAACTACGGTCTGAGCGAATCCATTGGCCCCGGCTGCGTACACCTTGGTGTGGAGAATGTGGACAAGGTTGGCGCGATCGGTAAAGCGGGCTACGGCTGGCAGACGCGCATCATTGACCCGCAGGGCAACGAGGTTGCCAGAGGCGAGGTTGGTGAGCTTTGCGTCAAGGGTCCCGGCGTGATGAATTGCTACTACAACGACCCCGAGGCAAGTGCCGAGGTACTGCGCGACGGCTGGCTGCTCACGGGTGACATGGCAATGGAAGACCCCGACGGCTTTATTTACTTAGTCGACCGCAAGAAGGACGTCATCATCACGGGCGGTGAAAACCTCTACCCCGTACAGATCGAGAATCACATCCGCGCACACGCTGCCGTCAAGGACGTTGCCGTGATCGGCTTGCCGCACGAGCGTCTTGGCGAGATTGCAGCCGCCATCATTGAATTTAAGGAGGGCTGCACCGCAACCGAGCAGGAAATTACAGATTTCTGCGCCCCGCTCCCCCGTTACAAGCGTCCCCGCAAGATCATTTTCGCCACCATCCCGAGAAACCCCACGGGCAAGATCGAAAAGCCCAAGCTGCGTGAGCAATACTGCGGCGGCAGCCTGGTAGAACAGCAGATCACTAACTGATAAGGAGCACCTACATATATGTCTAAGAAACTTATGCTCGGTAACGCAGCCGTCGCACGCGGCGCGTACGAAGCGGGCGTGCGCGTGGTATCCTCTTACCCCGGCACTCCCAGCACCGAGATCACCGAAAGCATTGTGCAATACCCCGAGATTGACGTAGAATGGGCACCCAACGAAAAGGTAGCAGCCGAGGTTGCCATCGGTGCAGCCATTGGCGGCGGCAGAGCCATGACCTGCTGCAAGCACGTTGGCCTGAACGTCATGGCTGACCCCTTCTTTACCGCCTCCTACACCGGCGTGAACGCAGGGCTTGTCATTGCCGTGGCAGACGACCCCGGCATGCATTCCTCGCAGAACGAGCAGGACTCCCGCCACTATGCAAAGGCTGCCAAGCTGCCCATGCTGGAGCCCTCGGATTCCTCCGAATGCCTGTCCTTTACCAAGCTGGCTTACGAGCTTTCCGAGCAGTTTGACACCCCCGTCATGCTGCGTCTTTCTACCCGTATTTCCCACTCGCAGAACCCCGTGGAGCTCTCTGAACGCAAGGAGATCCCCGTAAAGCCCTATCAAAAGGACATTCCCAAGTACGTCATGATGCCCGCTATGGCGATCAAAAAGCACGTGGTGGTCGAGCAGCGTCAGCGCGATCTGACCCTGTATGCCGAGGCCTCTGACCTCAACGTCATCGAGGACAACGGTGCACGCATCGGCGTCATCGTCTCGGGCACAACACACCTGTACGCGCACGAGGCACTGGGCAATGCCGTTAACTACTTGAAGCTGGGCATGGTGTATCCCCTGCCCGAGCAAAAGATCCGCGATTTTGCCGCTTCGGTCGATACCCTTTGGGTGATTGAAGAGCTTGATCCCTTTATCGAGGAGCATTGCAACAACCTGAGCGTGCGTGTCAAGGGCAAGGAATATTTCTCGCTGCTTGGCGAATACACCCCTGCTATGATCCGCACCGCAGTGCTGGGTCAGCCAAATCCCGACTACGTTGCGCTGGAGGAAGCCATCCCCAACCGTCCCCCCGTGATGTGCGCAGGCTGCCCCCACAGAGGCACCTTCTACGTGCTCAAAAAGCTGGGCTTGACCGTTTC
>JAFNZX010000210.1 GCA_017382615.1 Clostridia bacterium
AAATTCCTCCTCGTCCTTGTAAAGGCGCAGCGTGTCGATCAGCGCAGACGCACCGGGCACGATATCCACACCCGCAAACTTGACCTTAAAACGCTCGTAAGCGGACAGAGCAAGCGTTGCTTCCTCCACAGCCGCGATCTTGACGCCGTTCTCTGCCATTTTAGCAGCCATTTCGTCCAGCATGCCGCCCTTGGGCATGAGAATGTCAAACAAGCTTGCATCCACGGTTGCCTTTGCAGCCTCAATGTATCTGAAGTCGGTCAGCAAATAGCACTTGCCCGTGGTTACCAGCACGTAACCGTCGGTATAAGCAAAGCCCGTCAGATATCTCTGATTGATCTCGCTGGTCACGATCAGCGCGTCAAATCCTTTTTTCGCCATCTCGGCTTGCAGCTTTTGAATTCTTTTTGCTCTCATTTTTTATCCTCGCAATTCATTGTAATAATTTTTCATGGCAAGCGCATCGGCGGTCATGGTGCCGTCCGACTCGCAAATGATATTGGGGCACACCCCTTCACGGATGATCGCCTCGATCAGCGGCTCAAAGCGCGGACCGTACACCGTGTCCGAAAAGGTCACGTGCTTTTTCTCGCCCGCACCCGTAAACTCGATTTTGGAAAAGTGGCAATGCATATACTTTGCCACGTTGTCGCCAAGCTCGCTGCCTACGCGGTCAAATACGTACCTGTACGCGTCCACGTCGGGAAACGCTCCCCCGCACACGCGTGCATTGAGGTGACCGAAGTCCACCACGGGCACGAATTTGGGATCCACCTTGCATTGCTCGATGACCTCCTCCAATGTGCCCAGCTGATTGACCTTGCCCATGGTTTCAATGCCCAGCTTGATCGTGGTATCTCCCACCGCCTCGGCAACTCTTGCCAAGGTGTCCTTGGAGAGCTCCATGGCGTGCTCACGGCTGATCTTGCCTGCGCTGCCGCTGTGAATGACGATGGTCTTCGCCCCCAACAGCTCTGCCGCCCACAACGACTTGGTGATATAATCAATGCTCTTGAGTCGCTTGTCCTCCTCCGTACCCGAAAGAGAGATGAAATACGGCGCATGCAGCGACATATGAATGCCGTGCTCTCTTGCCTTCTCTCCAATGGCACGCAGTACGCCCTCGCCTGCGTTGACACCTCTGCCCGCCTCGTATTCATAGGAATCAAGTCCTTTATTCTTCAGCCAACCCGGGGCTTGCACGGTGGCTTTATTGCCCTCGGCGTAAAACCACTCACAGTTGCCGCCGGGGCCAAACGTTGCAAAACTCATTTTGTATCCTTTCTGAGCCAGAATGCTGCATACGCAGCCTGCTCGGGGTGCTTTCTTGCATAATTTCTGATCACAGGACGCTCCAAGGCACGCTTGATGCGCCAAAAAGCGGTCGTTTTGTCCTTGATGGGCGGCACAAGCAGCGCGGTCGCGCCGATGTGCTTGCCTGCAAACACGTCGGTCAACAGCTGATCTCCAAGCATTGCCGTATGCCCGGCATCCGAGCCGTACAATTTGATCACGCGCCGCAACGTCTTGCCAAACGGCTTGCCGCTTTTGGCAAACGCGGGGATGCCGATCTCACCGTTGAACAGCTCGACCCTCTCCCAATCATTATTGGAAACGAACGCCAACCCGATTCCCGCCGCCTGCATCTCGCCAATCCACGCCTTGATGTGCTCGTCCGGCTCTGCCTGCTCGTAAGGGGCAAGCGTATTGTCAATATCCATAAGCAGCACGTCAATGCCGCGCTCCTTTAAGTATGCAGGTGACAGATCGCGATAGCTTGCAAGCAGCCGATCCGGTGTCAGATATCCCATAGTTCTCCTCCGGGGCAAGAATTCTGACGTTATTATAGCATTTTTTTCGGTCAATGGCAAGAGTTTTCACAAATTCCGGGGCATTTTTTGCGCGCTTTTTTTGCGTTTTGCTTTTTTTGAAATTTCTGAAATTATTTTCAAAAAAGGTATTGACAAATCAGTAATTGCGTGGTATTATATTAGAGCGGTTTTGAGAAACGTACGTATGCGAGTGTAGTTCAATGGTAGAATTCCAGCCTTCCAAGCTGGCCGCGTGGGTTCGATTCCCATCACTCGCTCCATTTTCCGGAATACCGGAATTTGTGCCTTTAGCTCAGTCGGATAGAGCAACTGCCTTCTAAGCAGTAGGTCGGGGGTTCGAATCCCTCAAGGCACGCCATATTTTAATATGGTGGGTATAGCTCAGTTGGCTAGAGCGCCAGGTTGTGGCCCTGGAGGTCATGGGTTCAAGCCCCACTACTCACCCCAAAAGAATCCGATGCGAAAGCATCGGATTTTTTCTTTTTTTGCTCTTCGCTTTTGCCCACGCAAACCGATTGACATTCTTGTAAAAATGTGTTATACTATAATTTAATGATAAACTTGGGAGGTTGTTTATGTTACTGATCAAAAACGGACACGTCAAAACCATGACGGGCAAAGAATATGAAAACGGCTGCGTACTGATTGGTGACGACGGCAAAATTGCCGCTGTCGGTACGGATATTTGCGCAGAAGGCGCAACTGTCATTGATGCAGAAGGCAGGCTGGTTACCCCCGGATGCGTGGAGGCGCATTGCCACATCGGTGTGGACAACTCCAAGATGCGCTGGGAGGGTATGGATTACAACGAAATGTCCGACCCCGTCACGCCCCATATGCGTGCCATTGACGGTATCAACCCCATAGACGAGACCTTCCCTCTTGCCCTTTCCTGCGGTGTGACTACGGCTTGCACCGGCCCCGGCAGTGCAAACGTCGTAGGCGGCACGTTCGCAGCCATCAAGCTGGCAGGCAATCGCGTGGACGATATGATCGTCAAAAATCCCCTTGCCATGAAAATCGCGTTCGGTGAAAACCCCAAGGGCTGTTACGGTCAGCGCGGCGGCAAGTCCCCCATCACCCGTATGGCAACCGCTGCTCTTTTGCGCGAGCTGCTCTTCAAGGCACGCAACTACGTCAAAGCCAAGGAGGACGGCAAAGAACCCAATTTCGATATGAAGCTGGAGGCTATGATCCCCGTTATCAAAAAGGAGATCCCGCTGAAGGCACACGCGCACCGCGCGGACGATATTTTCACCGCCATTCGCATTGCCAAGGAATTTGACCTTGATCTGACGTTGGATCACTGCACCGACGGTGAGCTGATCGCAGATCAACTGGCAGCCGAGGGGTATCCCGCGTTTATCGGTCCTTCCTTTGGCGGTAAAACCAAGATCGAGCTTGCAAATAAGAGCTTTACCACCCCCGGTGCGCTGGACAAGGCAGGCGTGTGCGTCAGCATTATTACCGATGCGCCCGTCATTCCGCTTGAGCACCTGCCCATGTGCGCAGGCTTTGCCGTCAGCGCAGGCATGGATTACGAGTCCGCTTGGAAAGCCATTACCGTAAGACCTGCCGTCAGCACGGGCATTGGCGACCGCGTGGGCAGCCTGGAGGTTGGCAAGGACGGCGACGTGGTCATCTGGAAGGACGACCCGCTCAAAGTCATCGGCACCGGCGCATACGTCACCGTAGTGGACGGCAAGGTCGTATACAAGGCTGAAATTGTATGATGCCCAAGAGGGCAAAGCAGCGAAAGCCAAAAGGTCAACTGCAGCAGTATCTGAGCTTGGCACTTGTAGGAATCGGCGTTGTTTCGCTCGGCATATCTGAGATTTTCAACATTTAGGAGCAGTAACTATGAATAATACCACCGGATATAAACAACAGCAGCGACTTGCCCTTATGCAATTCCTGACGGAAGTCCCCTCCTTTTTGACCATCCTGGTATCTGCACTTCTTTCGCGCACGGTACTTGTGTTCGTCGATCTGCTCGACTCTTTTGGGTATCTTCTTCGCGCTTTCATCGTGACGATCCTTTCCAAAAAGCTGACCAAGGACCTTCGTTATGAATATAACTACGGCATAGGCAAAATCGACGC